>DATFEJ010000055.1:0-12071 GCA_035251235.1 Burkholderiales bacterium | reverse complement strand
CCAGGGCGATGGCGAGGAGTTGGCGTTTCATTTCAGGTTCCCTTTCAGAGTTGGTTGATCAGTCGCTGCGGTTTGGCCGCAGCCGTGAGACGAACTCTAGGGAAGTCCGGACGCGCCGAAAGTGCGTTTACGCACCGGATCCGGCAGTTGGGGCTCAGCGCCCACCGCGCCGGCCATGCCGCAGGCGTGCGCGGGGGACGACTTTCAGCGCCACGCCGTCCCACTGCAGCAGGCCCGCCGCCAGCAGCAGCGGGCGCGCGAAAGCGGGAAGGGGCGCGGCCCCCTCCCGCGGCGCGCGCTTACTCGCGGAGCGCGAGGGCATCCTTCACATCCTTCACCCCCTCGACGCGTGAAGCGACCAGCAGCGCCTTGCGCTTTTGCTCCGCGTCCTCCACGAAGCCCGAGAGCAGCACGCGTTGGTCGAAGGTCTCCACGCTGACGTCCAACGAATCGAGGCCCTTCTCGCGCAGCAGCGCGGCCTTCACCTTGGTGGTGAGCCACGTGTCCTGCGCGTAGCGACCCGCGAGGCCGCGCTCGTAGAGCTGGTGCGCGGCGATCGCCTCGGTGCCATCCAGCCGGCCGTCGCGGTTGCGATCGGCCTGCGCGAACGCCTCCTGGTAGCCGTCCAGGTGGCGCACTTCCTGGTAGCTGAGATAGCCGTCGCCATCGGCATCGAGCCTGTCGAACTCGGCGCTCTTGGCCTGGGGCTGGATGACGCCGACCTGCGCACCCGGAGCGTTGCTCTCGGCCTGCGCGAACGGTATCGCCCACGCGAGCGCGGTGATGCTCAGGATGGTGCGAGCGGTTCTGTCGAGTTTCATCTTCGTCTCCTTTCCTTGTGCGTCAAACGAAACGAGCCCAGCCGGGCTCGCCATCAATGGACCGCAAGGCGCATGCCAAGTTTCCGGTGGCTGATAAATCAGCCGCTTATCGTCCGTGGACGGCACGATGCGCGCGGATTGCGTCGCCGCGGGGCGACAGCTACGCAGGACCGGCAAGCGCGCGCTCGATGCGCGCGTGGAATTCCGTCCAGCTGGATTCGCCGACATAGCGCGTCACGATGCGGCCGCGTCGGTCCAGAAGATACGTGGTTGCCGTGACACTGACATGACCGCAGGCCGCCGCCCCGGCCGCGATTGCCACCACCGCGACGAGGGCGATAAGCTTGGCCTGGGAACGCAGGAGGGAAACCGGGTGCGCATTCCGCCGCTAGTCGTCGCGCTTGTCATCGCCGCGCCCGCCTGGGCGCAACTGGACGGCATCACCAATCGCGAAGCGATCAACGCGCTCAAGGGCGCGCTGGAGCGCGGTGCGCGCTCCGCGGTGACGCGGCTCGGGCGGGAGAACGGATTCTACGAGGACGCGCGCGTGCGCATTCCGCTGCCCGATTCCCTGCGCCGCGCGGAGAGGAACATGCGCCGCTTCGGCATGGCGAAGTACGCCGACGAGCTGATCCTCACCATGAACCGCGCGGCGGAAGCCGCCGTGCCCGAAGCGCAGCAGCTGTTCGTCGACGCGGTGAAGAAGATGAGCGTGCAGGATGCCAAGGGCATCCTCACCGGCGGCGAGACCGCCGGCACCGCGTATTTCCGGCGCGTCACGGCGCAGCCGCTCAAGGTCAAGTTCCTGCCCATCGTGCAGCAGGCCACCGCGCGCGTGGACCTGGCGCGCAAGTACAACGAGTACGCGGCGCACGGCGTGCGCGTCGGCCTGGTGCGCGCCGAGGATGCCGACCTCGACGACTACGTCGCGCAAAAGGCGCTCGATGGCCTGTACTTCATGGTCGCGGAGGAGGAGAAGAGGATCCGCAAGGATCCGGTCGGCACCGCTTCGAGCATCATCAAGAAGGTCTTCGGCGCGCTGCTCTGACCCCTAGTGCGCCTGGTCCCAGTTGTCGCCGACGCCGACGTCGACGATGAGCGGCACGGCGAGCGCCGCCACGCCCTGCATCAGCTCGCGCAGATTCTCCTTCACCGGCGCCAGCTCGGCTTGCGGTACTTCCAGCACCAGCTCGTCGTGCACCTGCATGATCAGCTTGGCGGCGAGCTGCCCGCGCTCGAGCCAGCCCTGCACCGCGATCATGGCGAGCTTGATGAGGTCGGCCGCGGTGCCCTGCATCGGCGCGTTGATCGCCGCGCGCTCGGCCCCCGCGCGCCGCTGCGGGTTGGCCGAGCGGATCTCGGGCAGCCACAGGCGCCGGCCGAACACGGTCTCGACGTAGCCGTCGGCGCGCGCCTTGTCCTTGGTGGCGTCCATGTAGCGCTTGACGCCCGGGTAGCGCGAGAAATACGAGTCGATGTAGGCCTGGGCGGTCGTGCGCTCGATGCCGAGGTTCTGCGCGAGGCCGAAGGCGCTCATGCCGTAGATCAGGCCGAAGTTGATGACCTTGGCGGTGCGCCGCTCGTCGGCCGAGACTTCCTCCAGTGTCCTGCCAAACACTTCCGCGGCGGTGGCGCGATGCACGTCGTGGCCGTGCGCGAACGCGTGGCGCAGGCCCTCGTCGCCCGAAAGGTGCGCCATGATGCGCAGCTCGATCTGCGAGTAATCCGCGCTCACGATCCTGCAGCCCGGCGGCGCGACGAACGCTTCCCGGATGCGCCGGCCCTGCGGCGTGCGGATCGGGATGTTCTGCAGGTTGGGGTCGTTGGAGGCGAGGCGCCCGGTGACCGCCACCGCCTGCGAGTAGGTCGTGTGCACGCGTCCGGTGCCCGGGTGCACCATCTTCGGCAGCTTGTCGGTGTAGGTGGACTTCAGCTTGGCGAGGCCGCGGTACTCGAGCAGGAGCTTGGGCAGCGGGTAGTCGAGCGCGAGCTCGGCGAGCACGTCCTCGTCGGTGGAGGGGTCCCCCGAGGGCGTCTTCTTCTTCACCGGGAGCTTGTGCTTGTCGAACAGGATCTCGCGGATCTGCTTGGGCGAATTGAGGTTGAAGGGCTGGCCCGCTGCGGCGTAGGCCTGCTGCTCCAGGGCCAGCATTTCCCTGCCGAGCTCGTGGCCCTGCGCCTCGAGCTTCGCAGCGTCGAGCAGCACGCCGTTCCTCTCCATCGCGAGCAGCACCGGCATCACCGGCAGCTCGATCGACTCGTAGACCTCCTTCAGTCGCGGCTCGGCGGCGATCCTGCGGCAGAGCACCTCGTGCACCGCGAGCGCGCAGTCGGCGTCCTCGGCCGCGTACTCGGTGGCGCGCCCGATCTCCACCGCCGAGAACGGAATGCGCGCCGCGCCCTTGCCGGTCACCTCGTCGTAGGAGATGGTCTTCCAGCCCAGGTGCCGCTGCGAGAGCGAATCGAGATCGTGCCGTTCGTGCACCTCGAGCACGTAGGATTCGAGCAGCGTGTCGTGCGCGATGCCCGCCAGGCGCACGCCGTGGTTGGCGAGCACGTGCGCGTCGAACTTGAGGTTCTGCCCCACCTTCGCGTGCCGGGCGCTCTCCAGCCAGGGCTTCAGGTGCGCGAGCGCGCGTGCCACGCCAACCTGTGCGGGCGCCCCCGGGTACTGGTGCTCGAGCGGCAGGTACGCCGCCTCCCCGCCGAAGGCGAACGACATGCCCACCAGCGTCGCGCTCATCGGCTCGAGGCCCGTGGTCTCCGTGTCGAAGCCGACCAGATCGGCCTTGTCCATGCGCGCGAGCCAGTCGCGCAGCGCGCCTTCGTCGGCCAGCATGACGTACTTGCGGCGCTGCACGGCGGCGCTCGCCGCCATCGCCATCGCCATCGCCGGCGCCGCGCCGGCGCTCGCCGCCCCGCCCAGCTCGGCGAGCCAGGTCTTGAAGCCGAAGCGCTCGTAGAGCGCGCGCTGCTTCTCGACGTCGGGGGCGCCGTCCAGCTGCTCGAGCGGCACCGGCAGCGCGACATCGCGCTTCACCGTGAGCAGCCGCCGCCCGCGCGGCAGCCAGTCGAGCGCCTTCCTCAGGTTCTCGCCCACCGCGCCGCCGATCTCGCCGGCGTGCGCCATGACCGCCTCGAGCGAGCCGTACTGCTGGATCCACTTCGCCGCGGTCTTGGGGCCCACCTTGTCCACGCCCGGCACGTTGTCCACGGCGTCGCCGGTGAGCGCGAGGTAATCGACGATTCTGTCCGGCGCGACGCCGAACTTCGCGCGCACGCCCTCGGCATCGAGCCGCTCGTTGGTCATGGTGTTGACCAGCGTCACGTGGTCGTCGACCAGCTGCGCGAGATCCTTGTCGCCGGTGGAGACCACGGTGCGCCAGCCGCGCCGCGACGCCTGCGAGGCGAGCGTGGCGATGACGTCGTCGGCCTCCACGCCTTCGACGGCGAGCACCGGCCAGCCGAGCGCGGCGCAGGCTTCCTTGAGCGGCTCGATCTGCGCCGCGAGATCCTCGGGCATCGGCGGGCGGTGCGCCTTGTACGCGGCGTACTCGGCCTCGCGGAAGGTGGGGCCCCGGGCGTCGAACACGCAGGCGCGCGCCTCAGCCTTGTGATCCTCGGCCAGCCGCCGTAGCATGGCGAGCACCCCGCGGATCGCGCCGGTCGGCTCGCCGCGCGGGCTTTTCAGCTCCGGCAGCGCGTGGAACGCGCGATACAGGTACGACGAGCCGTCTACCAGCAGGAGCGTTTGTTGAGGATCATTCACTGCCACGATGACTGACGACAAGCTGCCGAAACCGCCGATGCCCGACCGCAGCTTCAACGCGCGCGAGGCGTGGCGGGTGTTCGGCATTATGTCAGAGTTCGTCGACGCGACCGAGCATCTGGCCAACATCCGTCCCGCGGTCTCGGTGTTCGGCAGCGCGCGCGCCACGCCCGGCACGCACTACTACCAGCTCGCCGAGCGGGTATCGCGGCTGCTCTCGGACGCGGGCTTCGCGGTGATCTCGGGCGGCGGCCCCGGCGTGATGGAGGCGGCGAACAAGGGCGCGTTCGCCGGCCGCTCGGACGCGATCGGCCTGAATATCGAGCTGCCGCGCGAGCAGCATGCCAACCCGTACCAGAACATCAGCCTCACGTTCAAGCATTTCTTCACGCGCAAGGTGATGTTCGCCAAGTTCGCCACCGCCTTCATCATCCTGCCCGGCGGCTTCGGCACGCTGGACGAGCTGTTCGAGGCGCTGACGCTGGTGCAGACCGGCAAGACGCGCAAGATGCCGATCATCCTCATGCACGGGCCGTTCTGGCGCGGGCTGATCGGCTGGTTGCGCGAGTGCCTGGTGGCCGAGGGCATGATCGACGCGCACGACCTCGACCTGCTGCAGGTGATCGACGAGCCGCAGGGCGTGGTGGACGCGATCTTCGCCTTCTACGAGAAGCGCGGCTTCGAGCCCTCGCCGCAGGAGCGCGAGGTGCTGCTCAACCTCTAGTAAAATCGCGCGCATGCGCCGCCTCACCGTCCCCGCGCCCGAGCCGGCGACCGCGCGGGCCCGCCTGCGGCGCGACTGACTTGTCGGTCTATACGCCCGTCTCGCAGGCCGAGCTCTCGGCCTGGCTGCGCAACTACTCGGTCGGCGGGCTGCTCGCGCTCGAGCCGATCAAGTCGGGCATCGAGAACACCAACTACTTCGTCACCACGAGCCAGGGGCGCTTCGTGCTGACGCTCTTCGAGCGGCTGCCGGCGGCCGAGCTGCCCTTCTACCTCGAGCTCATGGCGCACCTGGCGCGGCACGGCATTCCCTGCCCGGCGCCGATCGCCAACCTGGCGAACGCCCTGCTTGGCGAGCTGAACGGCAAGCCGGCGGCGCTGGTCACGCGCCTGCCCGGGCGCTCGATCGAGCGCCCGGGCGAGCGCGAGTGCGCCGAGCTCGGGGCGCTGCTCGCGCGCATGCATCTCGCCGCTCGCTCCTACGGCGCCTATCTCGACAACCCGCGCGGCCCGCGCTGGTGGCGCAGCGCCGCGCGCGACCTGCAACCTTTCCTCGATGCGGCGCGCAGGCGGCTGCTCGAGGCCGAGCTCGACTTCCAGGCCGGCCAGCGCTTCCCCGACCTGCCGCGCGGCCCGGTGCATGCGGACCTGTTTCGCGACAATGCGTTGTTCGACGACGGGCGGCTGTCCGGCGTGTTCGACTTCTACTTCGCGGGCGTGGATTGCCTGCTGTACGACGTGGCAGTATGCGCGAACGACTGGTGCCTCGCCGACCCCGCCGCCGACCGCGACCTCGCGCCCGCGCTCACGCGCGCCTTCCTGTCCGCTTATGACGCGCTGCGCCCGTTCTCGGCCGAGGAGCGCGCGGCCTGGCCGGCGATGCTGCGCGCGGCGGCGCTGCGCTTCTGGCTGTCGCGCCTGCACGATCTGCACCTGCCGCGTCCCGGCGAGCTGGTGCACGCGCACGACCCGGAGCATTTCCGCCTCGTGCTCGAGCGGCGCATCGCGCGCTCGGCGCCGTGGATCGAGGCGCCATGAACGCGCGCGTCGTGCCGCCCGCGCGCGGCCTGGCCTGGCTGGCGGAGGGCTGGCGCATGTTCCGCGCATCGCCCTTCGGCTGGCTGGTGCTGGTCTTCGCCTACCTGATGGGCACCATGCTGCTCTCGGCCGTGCGCTTCGTGGGGCCGCTCGCGGTCGCGCTGCTCGTGCCCGCGCTCTCGGTCGGCTTCATGGTGGCGAGCCGCGCGGCCTGGCGTCGCCAGCCGGTCGAGCTGGCGATGCTTGCCGCGGGCTTTCGCGAGCGGCTGCCGGCGCAGCTCGCGCTGGGCGTGGTGTATGTCGTCGGCTTCTTCGGCGCGATCTACGGCTCGGCGCTCGCCGACGGCGGGGCGCTCGCGCAGGCGCTGCTCGGCGCGGCGCCCGCGGACGGGGAGCCCGAAAGCGACGGCGCGATGGCGGCGGGCCTGCTGCTGTCGGTGCTGCTCTACCTGCCCACCATGATGCTGCTGTGGTTTGCGCCGGTGCTGGTCGCCTGGCACGGCGTGGCGCCGGCCAAGGCGCTGTTCTACAGCGCGGTGGCGTCCTGGCTGAACCTGCGCGCCTTCGTCGTCTACGCGCTCGGCCTGGCGGCGGCGCTGTTCGTGGTCATCGGCGCGCTGACGCTGGTCGTGGCGCTGCTGCCCGCGGGCAGGTCGGCGGCCGGCGTGCAGTCGATGATCCTGCCGCTGGCGCTCGTGCTCCTGCCGACGCTCTTCGGCAGCTACTACGCCAGCTACCGCGACGTGTTCGGCATCGCGGAGGGCGCCTGACATGCAGACGCGGCTGCGCGAGATCCCATACAACTACACCTCGTTCTCCGACCGCGAGATCGTGCTGCGCCTGCTCGGCGAGGAAGGCTGGGCGCTGCTCGCCGAGCTGCGCGCGGAGCGGCGCACCGGCCGCTCGGCGAGGATGCTGTACGAGGTGCTGGGCGAGATCTGGGCGGTGCGCCGCAATCCGTATCTCGAGGACGGGCTGCTCGAGCGCCGCCGCGCGCGGCAGCGGCTGGTCGGCGGCATGCGCGCGCGCCTCGCGGAGATCGAGGCGCGGCGCGCCGACAACGACAAGGTGGGGCGGCTGCTGGCGCTCGCCGGCGAGGCGCTCGAGCGCTTCGCGGGCTGGTTCGGCGAGACGCGCGCGCTGCGCGCCCGGATCCGCAAGCGCCTGCGGGGCGTCACGCGGCGCGACAACATCGCCTTCGACGGCTTCGCGCGCGTCGCCCACGTCACCGACGCCACCGACTGGCGCGTCGAGGTCCCGTTCGTCGTCGTCTCGCCGGACAGCGAGGAAGAGGTGCTGCCGCTGGTGCGCGCGCTCACCGCGCTCGGCCTGACCATCATCCCGCGCGGCGGCGGCACCGGCTACACGGGCGGCGCGGTGCCGCTCACGCCGCGCTCGGCGGTGGTCAACACCGAAAAGCTCGAGACGCTGGGAGCCGTGGAGTGGAGCGAGCTGCCGGGCGTCGACGGCAAAGTGCCCACGGTGCGCGCGGGCGCGGGCGTGGTGACGCGGCGGGTGATGGAAACCGCCGAGGCCGCCGGGCTGGTGTTCGCCGTCGACCCGACCTCGGCCGACGCCTCCTGCATCGGCGGCAACGTCGCCATGAACGCCGGCGGCAAGAAGGCGGTGCTCTGGGGCACGGCGGTGGACAACCTCGCCTGGTGGAAGATGGTGACGCCGCAGGGCGAGTGGCTGGAGGTCGAGCGCTACCGGCACAACCTCGGGCGCCTGCAGGACGCCGAGGTGGCCACTTTCCATCTGCGCCGGGTGTCGCGCGACGGCAAGAAGCTGCTGGAGGAGCGGGCGATCGACCTCCCGGGCAGCGCCTTCCGCAAGAACGGCCTGGGCAAGGACGTCACCGACAAGTTCCTCGGCGGGCTGCCGGGCGTGCAGAAGGAGGGCTGCGACGGCATCATCGTCGCCGCGCGCTTCATCCTGCATCGCATGCCGGCGCACACGCGCACGGTGTGCCTCGAGTTCTTCGGCAACGCGGCCGAGGCGGTGCCGGCGATCGTCGAGATCAAGGCGCACGTGGCGCGGCAGCCGGGCGTGCGGCTCGCGGGCCTCGAGCACCTGGACGAGCGCTACGTGAAGGCCGTGGGCTACGCCACCAAGTCGCGCCGCGGCGAGCGGCCGCGCATGGTGCTGATCGGCGACCTGGTGGGCGACCAGGTCGACGAGGTGGCGAGCGTGGCCTCGGCCGTCGTGCGCATCGCCAACGCGCGCGGCGGCGAGGGCTTCGTCGCCGTCTCGCCGGAAGCGCGCAAGCACTTCTGGCTGGAGCGCGCGCGCACCGCGGCCATCGCGCGCCACACCAACGCCTTCAAGATCAACGAGGACGTGGTCATCCCGCTCGAGCAGCTCGGCGCCTACACCGAGGGCGTGGAGCGCATCAACATCGAGTGCTCGATCGACAACAAGCTCGCGCTGCTCGATGCGCTGGAGGAGTACTTCCAGGAGGAGCTGCCGCTGCAGCAGGGCGAGGAGCGGCTGCCGCGCCCCGAGCTGCTCGGCGAGCGCCCGCAGCAGGCGCTCGAGCTGCTCGCGGCGGTGCGCGCGCGCTGGCAGCGCCTGAGGAACGGCATCGACGTCGAGTTCGACGCGCTGCAGTCGCGCCGCGAGCGACTGTCGTGGAAGACGGAGGTGCGCGCGCCGCTCGGCGCCATCTTCGCCGGCGCGCCCTACGCGAGGATCCTCGAGGGCGCGGAGGGCGTGCACCGGCGCGTGCTGCGCGGCCGCGTGTTCGTCGCGCTGCACATGCACGCCGGCGACGGCAACGTGCACAGCAACATCCCGGTGAACTCCGACGACTACGCCATGCTGCAGCGCGCGACGCAGGTGGTGGGGCGCCTCATGCGCCTGGCGAAGTCGCTGGGCGGCGTCATCTCGGGCGAGCACGGCATCGGCATCACCAAGCTCGAGTATCTCGAGCCCGCGCAGATGGAGGCCTTTCGCGCCTACAAGGAGGCGGTCGACCCGGAAGGGCGCTTCAACGCCGGCAAGCTGCTGGCCGGCGGGGACCTGGCGAACGCCTACACGCCGAGCTTCTCGCTCATCGGCGCGGAGTCGCTCATCCTGGAGGAGAGCGACCTCGGCGGCGTGGCGCAGTCCATCAAGGACTGCCTGCGCTGCGGCAAGTGCAAGCCCGTCTGCGCCACGCACGTGCCGCGCGCCAACCTGCTCTACTCGCCGCGCAACAAGATCCTCGCCGCGTCGCTGCTGATCGAGGCGATCCTCTACGAGGAGCAGACGCGCCGCGGCGTGGCGCGCGTGCACTACGACGATTTCGCCGACGTGGCCGACCACTGCACCGTGTGCCACAAGTGCGCCAGCCCCTGCCCGGTGGACATCGACTTCGGCGACGTCTCCATCGCCATGCGCAACCTCCTGCGCCGCGCCGGCAAGCGCCGCTTCAACGCCGGCACGCGACTGTCGATGCTGTTCCTCAATGCCACCGACCCGCGCAAAGTGAAGCTGGCGCGCTCGCTCATGATCCGCTGGGGCTACGCGGCGCAGCGCGCCGCGCACCGCCTGCTCGGCGTCTTCGCCCGGGCGCAGACGCGCCGGCCCCCGGCGAGCACCGGCCGGCCGGCCCTGGCGGCGCAGGTGGTGCACTTCGTCAACAAGCCCATGCCGGGCGGCCTGCCCAAGAAGACCGCGCGCGCGCTGCTCGACATCGAGGACGCGAGGATCGTGCCCATCGTGCGCGACCCGTCGCGCGCGAGCGAGGACTCGGAGGCCGTGTTCTATTTCCCGGGCTGCGGCTCGGAGCGGCTGTTCAGCCAGGTGGGGCTCGCCACGCAGGCGATGCTGTACGAGGTCGGCGCGCAGTGCGTGTTGCCGCCCGGATACCTTTGCTGCGGCTACCCGCAAAAGGCGGCCGGCGAGCAGGAGCGCGGCGAGCGCATCATCACGGCCAACCGCGTGCTGTTCCATCGCCTGGCGACGACGCTCAACTACCTCGACATCCGCACGGTGATCGTGTCCTGCGGCACCTGCCTGGACCAGCTCGAGCACTACGAGTTCGGCCGCATCTTCCCGGGCTCGCGGCTGATCGACATCCACGAGTACCTGCTGGAGCGCGGCGTGAAGCTCGACGGCGTGACGGGCGAGCGCTACCTCTACCACGACCCCTGCCACACGCCGATGAAGCTGCGCGCGCCGCTCGAGACGGTGCGCGCCATCGCCGGCGGCGCGGTGCAGCTCTCGGAGCGCTGCTGCGGCGAGTCGGGCACGCTGGCGCTCACGCGGCCCGACGTGTCCACGCAGGTGCGCTTCCGCAAGGAAGAGGAGCTGCGCCGCGGCGCCGCCGCGCTCGGCGGCGAGGCACCGGTCAAAGTGCTCACTTCGTGCCCGTCGTGCCTGCAGGGGCTGTCGCGTTTCGACGACGATGCCGGCACGCGCGCCGATTACCTGGTGGTGGAAATGGCGCGACGGCTGCTCGGCGAGGACTGGCTGCCGCAGTTCGTGCGCAAGGCCAACGCGGGCGGAATCGAGCGCGTGCTGCTGTAGAGTAGCCGCTGCCGATGAGTCATCCGCAGGCGCTCCAGCTTCCCGCCGTCGATCCCTCGGCGCGCCCCGAGTTCACCGACGGGCCCGGCTGCAAGGCGTGGCTCGACAACGTGCCGCTCGCCAACGTCGCCGAGGCGCAGCGCCAGCTGCTGCTAGCGATCTGGGAGCTCAACCGTTGCGGCATCGCGGCGACGCCGCGCCTCGCCGCGCTCGAAACGGTGCGCGAGGCGGTGCACTTCGTGCAGCTCGAGCAGGCGAAGCGCTTCACGCATCGCGCCGCGCCCCTCGCGCGACCCGAGGCGGCGGCGTTCGACAACACCATCGAGCTCTGGGAGCAGATGCGCCTCGGCTACCTGCGCTGCCTCGAGCCGGATGACCCGGCGCTGCGCGCGCCGCGCGCGCTGCTCGTGCAGCGCGCACTCGCCTATTCCGGGCTGCGCATGTTCCACCATTTCCGCGCCTACCGGCAGGTGCCGCCGTCCGACTGGCAGAGCCTGCACCAGGTGTACGAGCGCGCCGAGCGCCTCGGCGTGACCGATGCGCTGGTCAAGGACTACCTGAACCGCGACGTGCACGCGAGCTCGCCGCGCATCGCCTACCTGCGCGCCCTCCTCATGGGCCTGTGCAATCCGCACGAGCTCGCGCCGCGCCAGCTCACCTTCGTCGCCTTCCTGCTCGAGCGCTGGGCGGAGAAGGTCGAGGTGTCGGAGGACCCGGTGGCCGAGGGCGACGTGCCGCCGCTCGCCGTCGATCTCGCCGGCACGCGCTGCGCGGCCCGCGGGCCCGCGGCGGGCATCGAGCTGCGCTACCTGGACACGCGCCGCCTCGCCAAGAGCCTGCGCAACCGTATCGCGCTGCTGAGGAAAGGCGAGTCGCCGGCGCGGCTCGCGCTCGGCGAGGACTGCGTGCAGCCTTCGTGCGAGCAGCTGCTCGTCTTCCTCTACCGCCAGTGGTGCCAAGCAAGGCAGGTGCGCGGCGCCGAGCGCCAGCGCGTGGCGGCGTCGGCCGAGCTGTGCACGGGGCTAGCCGCGATCCACTACTTCGTGACCGGCAAGCCGTTTCGTGCCGCGGGCGCGCCGCGCGAGGTCTCGGCGCAGGCGCGCGAGGAAATGGAGACGTTCGGGCGCGTGCGCCAGCCTGCGGCCGACGACGAGGCCGGCGCCGCCGCGCGGGCCTTCACCAGCGAGCCGTGGCGCATCGAGGATGAA
>DATFEJ010000089.1:0-2776 GCA_035251235.1 Burkholderiales bacterium | reverse complement strand
GTCATCGACGCCTGGTGGCCGGCGATCGAGCGCGGCGGGATCGAGGCGATCGTCATGACGGCGAGCGGCTGCGGCGCGACGGTGCGCGAGTACGGGCACTTGCTCGCGCACGACCCGGCCTACCGCGACAAGGCGGCGCGCGTCTCCGCGCTGACGCGCGACCTGAGCGAAGTGATCGCGCCGCAGGCGCTGCCGGCGCGCGCCGGGCTCGGGCGCGTGGCCTGCCATTCGCCCTGCTCGCTGCAGCACGGCCAGCAGCTGCGCGGCACGGTGGAAGCGCTGCTGGCGCGCGCCGGTTTCGAGCCCACGCCGGTGCCCGAGGCGCATCTGTGCTGCGGCTCGGCGGGTACTTACTCGATCCTGCAGCCGAAGCTTTCCGGCGAGTTGCGCCGCCGCAAGATCGCGGCGCTGCAAAGCGGCCAGCCGGTGGGCATCGTCACTGCCAACATCGGCTGCCTGGTGCACCTGCAGGGCGCGGCCGACGTGCCGGTGTGCCACTGGGTCGAACTGCTCGACGAGGCGTTGCGCGTGTAATATTTCGCCGATGCTCGTCCGCGCCGCCTGCCCGCACGATTGCCCGGACACCTGCGGGATGCTGGTGACGGTCGAGGACGGGGTCGCCACGAAGATCCAGGGCGATCCCTCGATGCCGTTCACGCAGGGCACCCTGTGCACCAAGGTCGCGCATTACCTCGAGCGCACCTATGCGCCCGAGCGCCTGCAGCATCCCCTGAAGCGCGTCGGACCGAAGGGCAGCGGCCGCTTCGAGCGCATTTCGTGGGACGAGGCGCTCGACGAAATCGCAGCGCGCCTCAAGGCGCTCGCCGCCGAGGACCCGCAGACCGTCCTGCCGCTCAGCTACGCCGGCACCATGGGCATGGTGCAGTACAGCTCGATGGACCGGCGCTTCTTCCATCGCCTCGGCGCCTCGATCCTCGACCGCACGCTGTGCTCGTCCGCGGGCAAGGCCGGCATCAAGGTCACGTTGGGCGGCTCGGTGGGCATGGATCCCGAGCGCTTCGACGAAGCGCGGCTGATCCTGCTGTGGGGCGCGAATCCCGTGGTGTCCAACCTGCACTTGTGGTCGCGCGTGCAGGAAGCCAAGCGCCGCGGGGCGAAGGTGGTGGCCATCGACCCCTACCGCAGCCTCTCGGCGGAGAAGTGCACGCAGCATGTGGCGCTGCTGCCGGGCACCGATGGCGCGCTGGCGCTCGCCATGATGCACGTGCTGATCGCCGAAGGCCTGCTCGACCGCGATTACATCGCGCGCCACACCATCGGCTTCGACGCGCTCGCCGAGCGCGTGCGCCAGTACACGCCGCAGTGGGCGGCGCAGGTCTGCGGGCTGCGCGTCGAGGAGATCGTGGGGCTGGCGCGCGACTACGGCACCGTCAAGCCGGCCGCCCTCCGCCTCAACTACGGCATGCAGCGGCACGCGGGCGGCGGCATCGCCGCGCGCACCATCGCCTGCCTGCCGGCGCTGACCGGCGCCTGGCGCGAGGCTGCGGGCGGCATCGTGCTGACCACCGCGGACTTCTACGGCTTCGATCATGCGGCGCTCGAGCGTCCCGACCTGCTCGCGGGCAGGAAGCCGCGCGTCATCAACCACGCGCAGATCGGCGAGGCTCTCACGGCGGCCGCGCCGCCGGTAAAGGCGGTGATCGTCTACAACAACAACCCGGTCGCCGTCTGCCCCGACTCGGAGAAGGTGCTGGCCGGCTTCCGGCGCGCGGACCTGTACTGCGTGGTCATGGACTCCTTCATGACCGACACCGCCGATTACGCGGACCTCGTGCTGCCCGCGACCACGCAGCTCGAGCACTACGACGTGCACAAGTCCTACGGCCACCTGTACGCGCTCGCCAACAACCCGGCGATCGCGCCGCTGGGCGAGTCGCTGGCCAACTCGGAAGTCTTCCGGCGCCTCGCGGCGCGCATGGGGTTCGACGAGCCGTGCTTTCGCGACTCCGACGAGGACATCTGCCGCACGGCGCTTGCCTCCACGCAGCCGCGCATGCGCGGCATCGACTGGGAGGCCATGAAGGAAAAGGGCTGGCAGCGCCTCGACGTCCCGGCGCGCTTCGCGCCGTTCGCCGACGGCGGCTTTCCCACGCCTTCGGGCAAGTGCGAGTTCTACAGCGCGACGCTGGAGCGCCAGGGCATGGATCCGCTGCCGTTCTACCATCCGCCGGCGGAAGCCGCGCAGCCCGGCGCGCTGGCGTTCCTCTCGCCGCCGGCGCGCAACTTCCTCAACTCGAGCTTCGCGCACCTGAAGCGCTTCCGCGAGCTGGAAGGCGAGCCGCGGCTGGAGATGCACGCGGTGGATGCCGCGGCGCGCGGCATCGGCGACGGCGACCTGGTGCGCGTGTACAACGCGCGCGGCAGCCTGCGGCTGCGCGCGCGGGTGAACGACCGCCCGCGCCCTGGCGTGGTGGTGGCGCCCTCGGTGTGGTGGAAGAAGCACTCGCCCGACGGCGGCAACGCCAACAACCTGACGGCGCAGCGGATCGCCGACCTGGGCGGCGGCGCCACCTTCTACGACTGCACGGTGCACGTTGAACGCCTCGAGCCGCATCCCGCCGCCTAACGACGCGTTCTGGCAGAGCCTGGCGGAGAACACGCACGACCTGCTCTGGTCGGTCGATCGCGCGGGGCGCTGGACCTACGTCAACCCGCCTGCCGTGCGCCGCATCTACGGCGAGGAGCCGGCGGCGCTGCTGGGCACGGCGCTCGCCGAGCGGGCGGCGGACGAGGGCCGCGCGCGGGATGCGGACAT
>DATFEJ010000229.1:0-5146 GCA_035251235.1 Burkholderiales bacterium | reverse complement strand
AGTTCCACCGGCAGCTGGTGTTCCTCGGCCATGCGCCGGCGGTCAAGGACGAGCTGACCGCGGCGGAGAACCTGTCCATCGCCTGCACGCTCGCCGGCCGGCCCGCGGCCGCGCAGGACGTGCGCGAGGCGCTGGCGCGCTACGGCCTGCCTGAGGAGCCCGTGCCGGTGCGGCGCCTGTCGCAGGGCCAGCGCCGCCGCGCCGCGCTCGCGCGCCTGATGCTGAGCAAAGATGTGCCGCTCTGGCTTCTCGATGAGCCCCTCGCCGCGCTGGACGCCGCGGCCGCCCGGCTCACCGAGGAGCTGATCGCGCGCCACGTCGCCTCGGGCGGCGCGGTGGCCTACACCACGCACCAGGAAGCGAACATCGACGCGGCGTTGCACCGCGTGCTCGAGCTGGCATGATCGCGGCCGCGCGCACCATCCTCGCGCGCGACTTGCGCATCGTGCTGCGCCGGCCGGGCGACGCGGCCACGGCGCTCCTTTTCTTCGTCATCGTGGCGAGCCTCTTTCCGCTCGGCGTGGGCGCCGAGCCGAACCTGCTGCGCGCGGTGGCGCCGGGCGTGATCTGGGTGGCGGCGCTGCTTGCCTCGATGCTGTCGCTCGCGCGCCTGTTCGCCGCCGACCACGCCGACGGCACCCTGGAGCAGATGCTGCTCGGCGCGGCGCCGCTCGGCGTCGTGGCCGCCGCCAAGGTGCTCGCCCACTGGCTGGTCTCGGGCCTGCCGCTGGTGGCCATCGCGCCCCTCATCGCGTTGCAGTACGATCTCGCGCCCGAGCTGTACGGCACGCTTGCCTTATCATTGCTGCTGGGCACGCCGGTGCTCGGCTTCATCGGCGCGATCGGCGCGGCGCTGACGCTGGGCTTGCGCGGCGCGGGCGTGCTGCTCGCGCTGCTGGTGCTGCCGCTGTACGTGCCGGTGCTGATCCTGGGCGCGGGCAGCGTGGAGATGGCCTCCGCCGGGCTGGAAGCCGGCGGCCAGCTGCTGCTGCTCGCCGCGCTGCTGGTGGTATCGGCGGTGTTCGCCCCCTGGGCGATCGCCGCCGCCTTACGGATTTCTACGGAATGAGCACAGCCATCCGCTGGTTCTGGTTCGCCTCCCCGCAGACGTTCTATCCGCTCGCGGGCACGATCGCGCGCGTGAGCGCCGCAGGCGCCGCGCTGCTCGCGGCCGCCGGGCTGTACGTAGGCTTCTTCGTCGCACCCACCGACGCGCAGCAAGGCGAGGTCTATCGCGTGATCTTCATCCACGTGCCCGCGGCCTGGATGTCCATGTTCCTCTACGTGGTGATGGCGTTCTGGGCGGCCATGGGCCTGGCGTTCAACACGCGCCTGTCGGCCATGATGGCGAGCGCCATCGCGCCCACCGGGGCGCTCTTTACGTTCATCGCGCTGTGGACCGGCGCGCTGTGGGGCCGGCCGACCTGGGGCACCTACTGGGTGTGGGACGCGCGCCTCACCTCGGAACTTATCCTGCTGTTCCTGTATCTAGGATTCATGGCATTGCAGGCCGCGATCGACGACCCGCGCCGCGCCGACCGGGCCGGCGCGGTGCTGGCGATCGTCGGCGTGGTCAACGTGCCGATCATCTACTATTCGGTGCAATGGTGGAACACGCTGCACCAGGGGGCCTCGGTCAGCCTGACGCGCGCGCCGAGCATGGCGAGCACCATGCTCGCCGGCATGCTGCTCATGGCGCTCGCGTTCTGGCTGTACAGCATCGCCGCGTCGCTCGCGCGCGTGCGCTGCATCATCCGGGAGCGCGAATGAACTGGGGCGGCTGGAGCGAATTCTGGGCGATGGGCGGCAAGGGCTTCTACGTGTGGGGTTCCTACGCCGTGACGCTCGCCTGCCTCGCGCTCGAGGTGTATTTCCTGCGGAGGCGAGCCCGTGAAGCCAAGACATAAGCGGCTGGCGGCGATCGCCGTGGGCGTGGCGGCGCTCGGCATTGCCGCCGCGCTGGTACTGTCGGCGTTCGAGAAGAACCTGGTGTTCTTCTTCACGCCCTCGCAGGTGGCGGCCAACGAGGCGCCGCAGGGCCGCACCTTCCGCATCGGCGGCATGGTGGAGACGGGCAGCGTCAAGCGCGAGGGCGTCGAGGTGCGCTTCCTCGTGACCGACACGGCGAAGGCCATCCCCGTGGTCTACAGCGGCGCGCTGCCCGACCTGTTCCGCGAGGGCAAGGGCGTGGTGGCGCAAGGGCAGCTCGGGCCGGACGGCGTTTTCCGCGCACGCGAGGTGCTCGCCAAGCACGACGAGAACTACATGCCGCCCGAGGCGGCCGAAGCCGTGCAGCGCGCGCACGAGACCGCGGCCAAGGCCGCGAAGACGCTGCAATGATCCCCGAGCTCGGGCAACTCGCGCTCTCCCTCGCGCTCGTGGTGGCGCTCGTGCAGGGCATCCTGCCGCTCGCCGGCGCCGAGCGCGGCGACGCGGCGTGGATGGCGCTCGCGCGTCCCGCCGCGCACGTGCAGGCGCTGCTGGTCGCCTTCGCCTTCGGCTGCCTGGTGCATTCGTTCGTCGTCAACGATTTCAGCGTGCTGTACGTGGCGCAGAACTCCAATTCGGCGCTGCCGCTGCAGTACCGCATCGCCGGCGCCTGGGGCGGGCACGAGGGCTCGCTGCTGCTCTGGGTCCTGATGCTCGGCCTGTGGATGTCGGCCGTGGCGCTGTTCAGCGCGCACCTGCCCGAGTCGATGACGGCGCGCGTGCTGGGCGTGCTCGGCCTGGTGAGCGCGGGCTTTCTCGCCTTCATGCTGTTCACCTCCAACCCCTTCGAGCGCCTCTCCCCGGTGCCCGCCGACGGCCGCGACCTGAACCCGCTGCTGCAGGACCCCGGCATGGTCATCCACCCGCCGATGCTCTACATGGGCTACGTGGGCTTCTCGGTGGCCTACGCGTTCTCGGTGGCGGCGCTGCTCTCGGGCAGGCTGGACGCCGCCTGGGCGCGCTGGTCGCGGCCCTGGACGACGGTGGCCTGGGTGTTCCTCACGCTCGGCATCGCGCTCGGCAGCGCCTGGGCGTACTACGAGCTCGGCTGGGGCGGCTGGTGGTTCTGGGACCCGGTGGAGAACGCTTCCTTCATGCCCTGGCTGGTGGGCACGGCGCTCATCCACTCGCTCGCCGTCACCGAGAAGCGCGGCGCCTTCCGCAGCTGGACCGTGCTGCTCGCCATCGTCGCCTTCGGCCTGTCGCTGCTCGGCACCTTCCTGGTGCGCTCGGGCGTGCTCACCTCGGTGCACGCCTTCGCCGTGGACCCGAAGCGCGGCGTGTTCATCCTCGCGCTCTTCGTCCTGACGATCGGCGGCGCGCTCGCGCTGTACGCCTGGCGCACCGCGCGCATCGGCCTGGGCGGCTCGTTCGCGCCGCTGTCGCGCGAGTCGCTGCTGCTCGCCAACAACGTGCTGCTCGCCGCGGCGGCCGGCTCGGTGATGCTCGGCACGCTCTACCCGCTGGTGCTCGACGCGGTGGGCGGCGGCAAGATCTCGGTCGGGCCGCCGTACTTCGAGGCGACGTTCGCGCCGCTCATGGCGCCGGCGCTCTTCCTCATGGGCGTGGGGCCGCTCGCGCGCTGGAAGCGGGCGAGCCTGCCCGAGCTCGCGGTGCTGCTGCGCTGGGCGCTCGCCGCCAGCCTCGCCGTCGGGCTGCTGCTGCCCTTCGCCATGGGCGAGTGGCACGCGCTCGTCGGCGCGAGCCTCGCGCTCGCGCTGTGGATCGTCGCCACCGCGCTCCTCAGCCTCCGGAAGGGCCTGCGGCAGACGCGCGCCCACTACGGCATGGTGCTGGCGCACGTCGGCGTCGCGGTGTTCGTCGTCGGCGTGGCGCTGGTGAAAGGCTACGACGCCGAGCGCGACGCGAACATGAAGCCCGGCGACACGATGGAGGTCGGCGGCTATGCCTTCAAGCTGGACGCCGTGCGTCCGGTGGACGGCCCCAACTACCGCGCGGCGCAGGCGACGGTCAGCGTGACGCGCGAGGGCCGGCCGGTGACCGTGATGCGCCCGGAGCGGCGCGTGTACACGGTGCAGGAGCAGACCATGACCGAGGCGGCGATCAGCGTCGGCCTGACGCGCGACCTGTACGTCTCGCTCGGCGACCCGCTCGAGGGCGGGGCGTGGCTCGTCAAGGCGCAGGTGAAGCCGTTCATCGACTGGATCTGGGGCGGGTGCCTGCTGATGGCGATCGGCGGCCTGCTCGCGGCGAGCGACCGCCGCTACCGCGTGACGGTGCCCGCGCGCCGCGAAACGGCCGAGGCCGCGGCATGAGCCGGGTTTGGGTCGTGGGCGTGTTCGCCGCCCTCGTGGTGCTGCTCGCCGTGGGATTGACGCTCAATCCGCGCGAGGTGCCCTCGCCGCTCATCGGCAAGCCCGCCCCGTCGTTCGATCTGCCGCTGCTCGAAGCGCCGGAGAAGCGCTTCGCGCAGAAGGACATGCTGGGCGAGGTCTGGATCCTCAACGTGTGGGCCTCGTGGTGCCCGCCGTGCCTCATCGAGCATCCGGTGATCACCGCCCTGGCGAAGGACGGACTCGCGCCGGTCATCGGCCTCAACTACAAGGACGAGCGCCAGAACGCGCTACCGTGGCTGAAGCGCAACGGCAACCCGTACCGGCTGGTGGCGCAGGATCTCGACGGGCGCATCGGCATCGACTACGGCGTGTACGGCGTTCCCGAGACCTACGTCATCGACCGCCAGGGCATCATCCGCTACAAGCACATCGGGCCGCTCACGCCCGAGGCGGCGCAAAAGCGCGTCACGCCGCTTCTGCGGGAGCTCAAGCGTGCGGGCTAGTCTTATCGCGCTCGCGCTGGCCGCCGGAGCCGCCATGGCGCAAGGCGGCGATCCCGAGCTCGACAAGCGCGCCACGGCCCTCGAGCACGAGCTGCGCTGCCTCGTCTGCCAGAACCAGACGATCGCCGAGTCGAACGCGCCGCTCGCCGTGGACCTGCGCCGGCAGATCCGCGAGCAGATGGCAAAGGGCGCGAGCGACCGCGACGTGATCGACTACATGGTGGCGCGCTACGGCGATTTCGTGCTTTACCGGCCGCCCTTCAAGGCGACGACCGTCGCGCTGTGGGTGGGGCCGTTCGTGCTGCTCGCGCTCGGCGCGCTGCTCGCCTGGCGGCGCGTGGCGCGGCGGCGCGCGCC
>DATFEJ010000210.1:0-5383 GCA_035251235.1 Burkholderiales bacterium | reverse complement strand
CGGCAAGCGCCACGCCGAGGGCGAGCGCCAGCACCATCCACGCGTGCGCGGCGTGCGGCGCGAGGACGGGGAAGGCGATGCCGCGGTTGCTGAGGAAGACACCCGGCAGGGGGTTGAGCGCCGCGCGCGGGCCCGGCAGGTTCTCCGTGATCACCGCGTAGAGAAAGAACAGCTGCACCAGCAGGGGCACGTTGCGCACCACCTCGACGTAGACGGCGGCGAGCTTCGCCAGCAGCCAGTTGCGCGACAGGCGCGCGAGGCCGAGCATGGTACCGAGCAGCGTGGCGAGCACGATGCCGATCAGCGCCACGCGGAAGGTGTTGACCAGGCCGACCAGGATCGCTCGCGCGTAGCTGTCGGCGGCGCCGTAGGCGAGGAACGGCGACTCGCCGATCTCGAAGCCGGCTTCGCGCGACAGGAAGCCGAAGCCGCTCGCGATGCGGCGCGCCTCCAGGTTCTGCGCCGTGTTCGACGCCAGAAGCCAGACGACGAAGGCCACCGCCGCCACCAGGAGCACCTGGATGGCGACGGCGCGCGCGCGCACGGGGCGCTCTATCGCACGGGCGGCGCGTACATCAGGCCGCCCTGGGTCCACAGATTGTTGATGCCGCGGTCGAAGCCCAGGGGCTTGAGGTTGGCGTCGAACGACTCGCCGTAGTTGCCCACCTGCTTGACGATGTTATAGGCCCAGCGGTTGTCCAGCGCCAGCATCTTGCCGATGTCGCCGGTGGCGCCGACGAAGCGCTGGATCGAGGGGTTGGTGCTGTTGAGGTTCTGGTCGATGTTCTTCGAGCTGAGTCCCAGTTCCTCGGCCTCGAGCATGGCGAACACCGACCACTTCACGACGTCGAACCAGCGGTCGTCGCCGTGGCGCACCACCGGCCCGAGCGGCTCCTTGGAGATCACCTCGGGCAGGATGACGTGGTCGGCCGGGTTCTGCGCGCGCGAGCCGCGCGTCGACACCAGGCCGGAGACGTCGGTGGTGTACACGTCGCAGCGCCCGGCGAAGTAGGCGTTGGTGACCTCCTCGAGCTTCTCGATCACCACCGGCTTGAAGCTCATCTTGTTGGCGCGGAAGTAGTCGGCGAGGTTGAGCTCGGTGGTGGTGCCGGGCTGCACGCAGATGGTGGCGCCGTTCAGCTGCTTGGCGCTCTTCACGTTGAGCTTCTTCGGCACCATGAAGCCCTGGCCGTCGTAGTAGGTCACGCCGACGAAATTCAGGCCGAGGCTGGTGTCGCGCGTGATGGTCCAGGTGGTGTTGCGCGACAGGATGTCCACTTCGCCGGACTGCAGGGCAGTGAAGCGCTGCTGGGCGGTGAGCGGCGTGTAGCGCACCTTGGAGGCGTCGCCGAACACGGCCGCGGCGACCGCGCGGCACGAGTCGACGTCCAGGCCCTTCCAGGCGCCGCGCGAATCGGGCTGCGAGAACCCGGCCAGGCCGGTGTTCACGCCGCACTGCACATAACCCTTGGACTTGACGGCGTCGAGCGTCGATTGCGCCTGCGCCGCTGCGCTGGCCAGCGCGGCGATCGCGCAGGCGGCTGCCAGTAGACTTGCTTTCATGTTCGCCTCCCCTGGTTGAGTTCCGGAGCAGTCTAGTCCGGGCCCGGCGCTTCGCGCAACGGGTGCGCGGGCGACGCGCTCAGTGGCCGCCGCCGAGCACGCCGGCCGCGGCCAGCGCGAGCACCGCGATCTGCGCGGCGGCGATGAGGGCGAAGATGCGGTCGCCGCGAGCGAGGAAGGCCGGCAGCGCGCGCAGGTAACAGACGATCGAAACCAGGCCGAGCAGGGCGATGCCCGCGTAATTGAGGTAGTCGCTGTGGGCGGCGAGCGCCAGCCATCCCCAGCCGACGGGCGCGCCGATCGCGGAGCGATACTGGTCCACCGGCAGGGACCACACGCGCGCCAGCTGCTCGAAGGGAACGTGCGGCGCCACCCAGTCCGCCAGGTACACGACGAAGGTGGCGATCAGCACGGCCAGCCCGGCGCGCGTGCCCCAGTCGAGCCAGCGCGCGTACAGCGCTTGCTCGTGCGGCGTACGCGGCTCAGGCAGGTTCATGGCGCGCGCCTCAATTCCAGATCCCCAGGCCCTTGAGCAGCGCGCGCACGCCGGCGGCGAGCAGGATCCAGATGACGACCTGGCGCACCGTCGAGGCACGCACCACGCGCAGCAGGCGGGCGCCGATCTTCGCGCCGAGCATCACGCCGACGATGGATGGCGCCACCAGCACGGGCAGGACTGCGCCACGGTTGATGTACACCCACGCGGCGGAGGTGTCGACCACCGACAGGATGAACCCCGAGGTGCCGACCGAGAGCTTGAGCGGTGCGCCCATGAGCAGGTTGAGCACCGGCACGTTGGCCCAGCCCGCGCCCAGGCCGAACAGCCCGGCGAGCAGCCCGATGCCCGCGAACGCGACCAGGCCGAGCGGCGTGCGATGCACCCGCCACTCGACATCGCGCCCGGCCGCCGGGTCGTGGAACACCCCGTTCAGGCGCAGCGCCGCGCCGAGCGCGTCGGGCGCGGGAACCTGCGGGTACTCGGACTTCTTCGCGCGCCACATCAGCAGCACGATGGCGAGGATGGTCACGCCGAGCGCCGTCTGCACGGCGGCGGTTGGCAGCGCGAGGCCGAGCAGCGCGCCGACGATCGAGGTGATCGAGCCGACGAGGGCGAGCGGCATGGCGAGCCGCATGCTCGCCATGCCGCTGCGCAGCAGCCGCGGCGCCGCCGACAAGGCGCCGGAGAGCGCGAGCAGCAGTCCGGCGGCGCGCACGAAATCGAGGTGAAAGGGGAAGAAGCCGCCGACGATCGGCACGAACAGCACGCCGCCGCCGACGCCGGCCAGCACGCCGACGATGCCGATCAGGAACGAGACCGCGAACAGCGCCGCGGGCCAGATCCACCACGGCGCCGCCGCGGCATCCGCGGCGGCGGCCGGAGCGGCCCAGAGGAGCGCGAGCAGGATCGGGATGAGGCGGCTCAAGCGCGGCAGGCGGCGGCGTCGATGATCTCATTCTCGCACGCACGGGCGGCACGCCGTTTCAGCATTGCGAATCGGCGCATAACTATTCGCGATATCCTTCCCGGGTGCTCAAGCTGGCCGCGAACCTGTCGCTGCTGTTCCCCGAGCTGCCGTTTCTCGAGCGCTTCGCTGCGGCGGCGCGCGCCGGCTTCCGCTACGTCGAATATCAGTTTCCCTACGCCTTCGGCAGCGCCGCCGAAGTCGCCGCGCGCGCGCGCGATGCGGGCGTCGAGGTCGTCCTGCACAACCTGCCGGCGGGCGATGCGGCGAAGGGCGACCGCGGCCTCGCATGCCTGCCGGCACGCGTCGCCGAGTTCCGCGAAGGCGTCGAGCGTGGCATCGAATACGCGCGCGCCGCGGGCTGCCCGCGGCTGAACGCGCTTGCCGGCATCGCGCCCGTCGACGCGGCGCCGGAGCTCCTGTTCGAGACGCTGGTCGAGAACCTGCACTACGCCGCCGGCAGGCTCGCGGCCGCCGGCATGACGCTGCTCACCGAGCCGATCAACCGGCGCACGGTCCCCGATTTCTTCCTCAACACCTCGCGCCAGGCGATCGAGGCGATCGACGCCGCCGGGGCACCGAACCTCAAGCTGCAGTACGACATCTTCCACATGCAGATCGTGGAGGGCGACCTGGCGAAGACCATCGAGCGGCTGCTGCCGAGGATCGGCCACATGCAGCTCGCCGACGTGCCGGACCGGCACGAGCCGGGCAGCGGCGAGATCAACTTCGATTACCTGCTGCCGCACATCGACCGCCTGGGCTATCGCGGCTGGATCGGCTGCGAGTACATTCCGCAAGCAGACACCGTGGAGGGCCTGCGATGGGCGCAGCCGTACCTCGCATAGATGCCGAGCGCCAGCGCGCCACCGCGGCGCGACTGCGCGAGATCCTGCCCGAGCGCTCGGTGCTGTGGCAGGAAGAAGACACGCGCCCGTACGAGTGCGACGGGCTGACTGCGTACCGCAAATTACCCATGGTGGTCGCCTTGCCGGAGACGGAGGCCGAGGTGCAGCAGGTGCTGCGCGCGTGCCACGCCATGGGCGTGCCGGTGGTGCCGCGCGGCGCGGGCACCGGCCTGTCGGGCGGCGCGCTTCCTCCGGGCGACGGCGTGCTCCTGTCGCTCGCCAAGTTCATGCGCATCCTGCGCGTCGACCCGGTGGCGCGCATCGCGGTCGTGCAGCCCGGCGTGCGCAACCTCGCCATCTCGGACGCCGCGGCGCCCTTCGGCCTGTACTACGCGCCGGATCCGTCGAGCCAGATCGCCTGCTCGATCGGCGGCAACGTCGCGGAGAACTCGGGCGGCGTGCACTGCCTCAAGTACGGCCTCACCGTGCACAACGTGCTGCGCGTGCGCGGCTACACAATGGACGGCGAGCCGCTCGAGGTCGGCGCCGAGGCGCTCGACGCGCCGGGCCTCGACCTGCTCGCACTGATGATCGGTTCCGAGGGCCTGCTCGCCGTCGCCACCGAGATTACGGTCAAGCTGCTGCCCAGGCCGCCGGCCGCGCGCGTCGTCATGGCTTCCTTCGACGACGTGCAGAAGGCCGGCGACGCGGTGGCCGCCGTGATCGCGGCGGGCATCATCCCGGCGGGCCTGGAGATGATGGACCAGCCGGCGACGCGCGCGGTCGAGGAATTCGTCGGCGCGGGCTACGATGTGGATGCTGCGGCGATCCTGCTCGCCGAGGCCGACGGCCTGGCCGAAGAGGTCGAGGACGAGATCGCGAAGGTGAAAGAGGTGTTTGCGCGCGCGGGCGCAACGCGCCTTGCGGTGTCGCGCGACGAGGCCGAGCGGCTGCGCTTCTGGTCTGGGCGCAAGGCGGCCTTCCCGGCGATGGGACGCATCTCGCCCGACTACTACTGCATGGACGGCACGATTCCGCGCGCGCGCCTGGGCGAGGTGCTGCGCTTCATCGGCGCGATGGAGAAGAAATACGGCCTGCGCTGCCCGAACGTCTTTCACGCGGGCGACGGCAACCTGCATCCGCTGATCCTGTTCGACGCCAACGATGCCGAGCAGCTGCGGCGCACCGAGGCGTTCGCCGCCGAAGTGCTGGAAAAGTGCATCGCGGTGGGCGGCACGATCACCGGCGAGCACGGCGTCGGCGTGGAGAAGATCGACCAGATGTGCGCGCAGTTCGGCGACGCGGAGCTGGCGCTGTTCCACGCCGTGAAGCGCGTCTTCGATCCCGCGGGGCTGCTCAATCCCGGCAAGGCGGTGCCGACGCTCGCGCGCTGCGGCGAGTACCGCGGCCTGCGCGCCGGCGGCGCGCGACCGGCGCACCCCGAGCTGCCGCGCTTTTGATCGAAACCTTCCAGGACAGGATCCGGCAGGCGGCGGCGCGGCGCGCGCC
>DATFEJ010000126.1:0-16757 GCA_035251235.1 Burkholderiales bacterium | reverse complement strand
ACGTCCTTGGCGATCACGCGCACGCTCGCCTCGGGGATGCCGAGGTGCCGCGAGAAGATGTCCTGCATCATGTGCGGCGCCTGCGTGGCGTGGTACACGGTGAGCGAGTGCTCGGCGGCGTTGTAGTCGGCGAGGATGGCGCGGCCTTCCGGGCACACGCCCGTGTGGCGGCTGAAGCCGTAGGTCTCCTCGACCACGACGTCGGCCTTGGCGAAGGCCTCGTCCACGCCGCCCGTGTCGTGCTCGCGCTTGAAGCAGACGTTGTCGCCGAGGTCGGGGTGGATCACGACCTTGCCGGCGAGCGACTCCTCCATGTCGACGACCGCCGGCAGCTCCTGCCATTCGGCCTCGATGAGGCCCACGGCGTCCTCGGCCTGGCTGCGCGATTCCGCCACCACCGCGGCGCAGGCCTCGCCCTGCCAGCAGGCGCGCTCGATGGCGATGGCATGCTGCGGCGGGGACTTGATGCCCTTCAGGTGCGCGAGCACCGCGACCCAGGGCGTGCAGTATTCGGCCACCGCGCGGCCGTCGAACACGCCGATGACGCCGGGCGCCTTCAGCGCCCTGGAGAGATCGAGCTTCTTGATGTTCGCGTGCGCGTGCGGGCTGCGGAAGAACGCCACGTGCGCGAGGCGCGGGAAGCGCAGGTCGTCGGTGAAGGCGCCGCGCCCCTGCAGCAGCCGCTGCGCGTTCGGGCGCGGCACGCTCTGGCCGATGTAGCCGCGGTCGAGCTTCGTGCCCGGGGCGTGCAGCGGCAGCTCGGCCTTACCCATGGGCCACCACTTCTTCGATGGCGTCGACGATCGCCTGGTATCCGGTGCAGCGGCAGTAGTTGCCGGAAATGTGCGCGCGGATCTGCTCGCGGTCGGGCTTCGGGTTGTGCTTCAAGAGGTCCTGCGCCGCGAGCAGCATGCCCGGCGTGCAGAACCCGCACTGCAGCGCGTTCTTCTCGTGGAAGGCCTTCTGCAGCTTCGCCAGCTCCCCCGAGTCCGAGAGGCCCTCGATGGTCTCCACCCGGCAGCCGTTCGCCTGCACCGCGAGCATGAGGCAGCCGCGCACGATCTCGCCGTCCACGCGCACCGTGCACGCGCCGCACACGCCGTGCTCGCATCCTACGTGCGAGCCGGTGAGGCCCAGCTCCTCGCGCAGGAAGTCGACCAGATTCATGCGCGCCGGGATGCGGCGCGTGACCGCCTGCCCGTTGACCGTCAGCGTGGTGTCGAGAGCGTGTTCCATGTGCGCTCCAGCAGCACCCCGGCCAGGTGCAGTTTCGTGGCGGAGGAGTGGTACAGATCGGCGGGCGGCTGCAGATCCTTCGCCAGCGCTTGCTTCGCGGCGTCGAGATCCTTCGCCTGCGCGGCGTTCGCCGCCAGCACCGCGCGGTCGGCGGCGCCGAAGAACGCGAGGCGCTTCGCGCCGTTGGCGGCGAAGGCGGCGAGGCCGACGATCGCGTAGTCGCCGTGGCGGCGCGCAAGCTCGGCGAACGCCGTGCGCTCACCTTTCGCTTGTACGGGGATCTCGACCGCGACGATCAGCTCCCCGGGCCGCAGCGCGGTCTCGAACAGGCCCCTGAAAAATTCGGTCGCCTTGACCTGGCGGCGCCCTTCCGTGCCAGCGACCACCAGCGTCGCGTCGAGCGCAAGCGCGCAGGCCGGGTACTCGGCGGCCGGGTCGGCGAGCGCCAGGCTGCCGCCGATCGTGCCGCGGTTGCGGATCGCGGGATGGGCGACGTGCCGCACCGCCTCGGCGAGCAGCGGCACGTGCTTGCCCACCGCCTCGGAGCGCTCGATCTCGGCGTGCGTGGCGAGCGCGCCGATGCGCACCACGTCCTTGTCGAGGCGGATGCCCTTCAGTTCCGCGAGCCCGGTGATGTCGACCAGCAGCTCGGGCGACGAGAGCCGCATGTTGAGCGAGGGGATGAGGCTCTGGCCGCCGGCCAGCGCCTTCGTCTCGGCGCGCGCGAGAAGCGCGAGCGCCTCCTCGAGCGCGCGCGGCTTCGCATAGGCGAACGAAGGCGCTTTCACCGGGTCCTCCTCCTCGGGGCCGATTATGCCCGAACCCTTCCACGCCGCGAGCCGCTATGATGGCCGCCGCTTCGATGAACATCGCGATCCTTCCAGGCGACGGCATCGGTCCCGAGATCATGGCGGTCACGGCCGACGCGCTCTCGCGCGTGGACCGGCGCTTCGGGCTCGGCCTGCGATTCGCGACCCATGAGGTGGGGCTTGCGGCGCTGCGGCGGCACGGCAACACGCTGCCCGACGCCGTCATCGAGGCCTGCCGCCAGGCCGACGGCTTCGTCCTCGGCCCCGTAGGGCACCACGACTACCCGCCGCGCGCCGAGGGTGGGCGCAACCCGTCGGGCGACCTGCGCATCGCGCTGGATCTGTACGCCAACATCCGCCCGTGCCGCTCGTACGAGGGCCTGCCGCACTACGGTCGCACGCCGATGGACCTCGTCATCGCGCGCGAGAACACCGAGGGCTTCTACGCCGACCGCAGCATGCACCTCGGGCCGGGAGAGTTCATGCCCACGCCCGACCTCGCGCTCTCGGTGCGCAAGGTGAGCGCAAAGGCGTCGCGGCGCATCGCCGAGGCGGCGTTCCGCCTCGCGAAACGGCGCCGCCGCAAGGTCACCGCGGTGCACAAGGCGAACGTGCTGAAGGTGGGCGAGGGCCTGTTCCTGCGCGAAGCGCGCGCGGTGGCGGCGCAGCATCCGCAAGTCGCGTACGACGAGCAGCTGGTGGACTCGATGGCGGCGCTGCTGGTGCGCGACGCGGCGCGCTTCGACGTGGTGCTGACCACCAACATGTTCGGCGACATCCTCTCGGACGAGGCCGCCGAGCTCTCCGGCAGCCTCGGGCTGGCGGCTTCGATCAACGCGGGCGAGGACCATTGCATGGCGCAGGCGCAGCACGGCTCGGCGCCCGACATCGCGGGCCGGGACCTCGCCAATCCTGCGTCGCTCGTCCTGTCGGCGGCGATGCTTCTCGGCTGGCTCGGCGAGCGGCACGGCAAGCAAGGGTTCCTCGATGCGCAGGCGGCGATCGAATCGGCGATCGCGCGCCTGGTCGCCGATCCGGCGACGCGCACGCGCGACCTGGGCGGCGCGCTCGGCACGCGCGCCTTCGGTGCCGCGCTTGGCGAGCGGCTAGGATAGCGGCCATGTCCTACCTGGTCGGCATCGACATCGGCGGCACCTTCACCGACTGCGCGATCGTCGATCGCGCCGGAAAGCTCCTCACCACCAAGGTGCCCTCCACGCCGCCGGACTTCTCGCAGGGCATGATGGACGCGCTGCAGGCCGGCGCCGCGGCGCTCGAGCTCACGCTGGACGATTTCTGCCGCGACATCGCGTTCCTGTCCCACGGCACCACGGTTGGCACCAACACCATCATCCAGAAGAAGGGCGCGAAGGTCGGGCTGATCACGACCCGGGGCCACGAGGACGCGATCCACATCATGCGCGGCTCGCGCGGCTACACCGGGCGCGACATCCGCAAGGTGGTGCACTTCCCGGAGACCGCCAAGCCCGCGCCCATCGTGCCCAAGCGCCTCATCCGCGGCGTCTCCGAGCGCGTGGACTGCTTCGGCGAGGTGGTTGCGCCGCTGAACGAGCGGGAGGCCGAGGACGCGATTCGCGCGCTGCTCGCCGAGGGCGTGCAGGCGATCGCCATCTGCTTCCTGTGGTCGTTCCGCAATCCGCGGCACGAGCTGCGCGTGAAGGAGATGGTGCGGCGCATCGCGCCGGAAGTGTTCGTCACCTGCTCGGTGGACATCGCGCCGAAGTGGGGCGAGTACGAGCGCGTCACCGCCACGGCGCTGAACGCCTACCTCGGCCCGGTGATGTCGGGCTACCTCGCGCGCCTGGACCGCACGCTCACCGACCTGGGCTACCGCCACGGCCTGCAGATCGCGCAGTGCGGCGGCGGCACGGTGCCGGTGGAGCGCGCGGGCGAGGCGCCGCTGCTCACGCTCGACTCCGGACCGGTGGCCGGGGTGACGGCCTCGGTGTTCCTCGGCGCGGCGATGGGCGAGAAGCACATCATCACCACCGACATGGGCGGCACGTCGTTCGACGTCTCCATCATCCACGGCGGCAAGCCCGCCTACGCCTTCACCAGCAACACTGACCAGTACGAGTATTTCCTGCCGAAGGTCGACCTCCAGGCGATCGGCGCGGGCGGCGGGAGCCTCGCGCGCGCCAACGCCGAGACACGCACGCTGACGGTCGGGCCGGACAGCGCGGGCGCCTTCCCCGGTCCGGTGTGCTACGGGCGCGGCGGCACGGTACCGACGGTGACCGATGCGCAGCTGGTGCTCGGCTACCTCGACGCGGACAACTTCGCCGGCGGCCGCATGACGCTCGACCATCGCGCGGCCTACGCGGCGATCGAGGCGCTGGGCAAGTCGATCGGCATGGGCGCGGTGGAGTGCGCCGCCGGCATCTGCCGCATCGTCGAGCTGCACATGGCCGACATCATCCGCAAGGTGACGGTGGAGAAGGGCTTCGACCCGCGCGAGTTCGTGCTGTTCGCCTTCGGCGGCGCGGGGCCGGCGCACGCCGGCGTGTTCGCCGCCGAGCTGGGCGTGAAGAAGGTGATCGTGCCGCAGAGGAAGGCGGCCTCCACCTGGTGCGCCTTCGGCGCGGCGGCCGCCGACGTGCTGCACATCTTCGAGCACTCGGAAATCCTCGCCACGCCGGTGCCGGCGGCGCGCGTCAACGCGGCGCTCGAGGCGATCGGGCAGCGCGCGCAGGAGCTGATGCAGGCCGAGGGCATCGCGCCTTCGCGCCAGCGCTTCGAGTTCTCGCTCGACGTGCGCCACAAGGGGCAGATCAACGAGGTCGAGGTGCGCATGCCGTGGCCGCGGCTGCCCGCGGACTACGAGCCGCGCCTGAGGAAGCTCTTCGTAGGGCGCTACGAGCAGCTCTACGGCAAGGGCTCGGCGCTCGCCGGCGCTCAGCTCGAGATCGTGGTGTGCCGGCTGCGCGCGCGGGCGCTCACCCCGCGGCCGAAGCTGTCGCGGGCGCGCGGCACGACCCGGGCCGTGCCGAAGTCCGCCGTGCTCGAGCCGCGCATGATCTGGTGGCAGCGCCTGCAGCGCACGCCGGTGTACGACGGCGCCAGGCTCGCGGCGGGCAACGTGCTGCGCGGGCCGGCCATCGTGGAAACCGCCGACACCACCGTGGTCGTGCATCCGGGCACCACCCTGCGCGTCGATGCGCTGGGCAACTTCGAGATCACCTTCCGATGAATGCTCCCCTCAGGAAGCTCAGCGAGCTGGCCGGCGTTGCGTTCGACGGCGTGCGCACCGGCTACGTGCCGCCGAAGGCCCTGAAGATCTCGCCCAGGCTCAGGCTGCACCGCAAGGCGAAGAAGGACATCGACCCGGTCACCTTCGAGGTGGTGCGGCACGCGCTGTGGAACGTGAACGAGGAGCACGGCGCGACCATCCAGCGCCTCTCGGGCTCGCCGGTGGCGATGTACGCGCTGGACCTGAATCCGTCGATCCTCACCGAGGACGCCGAGTTCGTCTATTTCGGGCCGTACATGCAGTACATGTCCGGCGTCACCGACACGCAGGTGAAGTGGACGCTGGAGAACCGCAGCGACAACCCCGGCATCAAGGACGGCGACATGTTCCTCGCCAACGATCCCTGGGTGGGCGCCGCGCACCAGATGGACGTCATGCTGCTCTGCCCCGTGTTCTGGCAGGGCGAGCTGTTCTGCTGGGTCACCAATTGCCTGCACCAGTACGACATCGGCGGCATCACGCCGGGCAGCTTCTGCCCCTCGGCGCGCGACGCCTTCGACGAGGGCATCCTCATCCCGCCGGTGAAGATCGTGGAGGGCAACGAGATCCGGCGCGACATCGAGGAGCTCTACCTGCGGTCTTCGCGCAAGCCCTCGGCCGTCGCGCTCGATTTGCGCGCGCAGTTCGCCGGCAACCTCACCGCGCGCGAGCGCGTGCTCGCCCTCGTGCGGCGCTACGGCGCGGACACGGTGAAGGGGGCGATGAAGAAGATCATCACCGACGGCGAGCGCGCGTTCCTGAAGAAGCTCGCGCGGCTGCCGGACGGCGTGTGGCGCGACCGCACCTACGTGGAGTGCTGCCGGCCGGGGGATCGCGGCACGCATCGCGTGATGCTCACGCTGCGCAAGGAGGGCCGGAAGCTCGTCTTCGAGAACGAGGGCACCGATCCGCAGGCGGGCGGCATCAACGCCACGTACTCGGGGTGGCGCGGCGCGATCATGGTCGCGTTGAACGAGCTGATGTGCTGGGAGCAGTACTACGCCGTGGGCGGGGCGCTCAGGCACGTGGAGTTCAACCCCACGCCCGGGACGCTCAATTGCGCCGACTTCCCTGCCTCGGTGTCCACCGCGCCGGTGCAGTGCATGGAGATCTCGCTCTATCCGGCCTACAACGTGCTCTCGAAGATGATCTACCCCGACCCGGAGCTGCGCCGCGACGTGATGTGCATCGGCGGCACCAGCCAGTGGCCGGCGACCATCTTTCGCGGCGTGGACCAGTGGGGCGAGCGCTACGGCTACATCCTGGTGGACCCGATCGGCGGCGCGATCGGCGCGTTCTCGCACGCCGACGGCATCTCCACCGGCGGGCAGGCGCGCACGCCGATCTGCAAGCTGCCCAACGTAGAGCACACCGAGCAGAGCTTCCCGGTGCTGTTCCTGTATCGCAAGGAGATCACCGATTCGGGCGGCGCGGGCAAGTTCCGCGGCGGCCTGTCGGCGGAGTCCTGCTTCATCCCGCACGGCACGGACGTCATCACCCAGGACACGCTCTCCTCGGGCAACGCGATTCCCACGTCTACGGGCATGATGGGCGGGTATCCGGGGGCGGTGAACCGGTACCTGTTCAAGCGCGGCACCGACGTGCTGGAGCGCATGCAGCGCTCCGCGCTCGTCGGCGACATCGGCGAGCTGTCCGGTACGGACGAAACCCTCGGCCTGCGCCAGCAGGACTTCGTGCAGAACCCTGCCGACGTGTATGCAGTGCTGTGGTCGGCGGCCGGAGGCTTCGGCGACCCGCTGGAGCGCGATGCGGCGAAGGTGGAGGCCGACGTGGCGAACGGCGACGTGTCGGCGGAGGCGGCGAAGTCGATCTACGGCGTCGTCCTCGGCGATGCGCAGGCGACGCAGGAGGAGCGGCATCGCCAGCGCATGGCGCGGATCGGCGGCAAGGCCTCCGGGAAGAAGCTGGAAGGGAAAGCGACGCTGCGGGCGACGGAGAACCTCGACGTGCGCGGCGGGCGCTGGTGCTGCGCGGCGTGCGCGACCGACCTCGGGCCGGTGTCGAGGAACTACAAGGGAGGCTGCGTGCGCCTGGACCGGCCGATCGAGTCGTCCAATCCGATCGTCGGCGATCCCGCGCGCTTCATCGACCCGCGGCCGCAGTTCCGGCAGTTCTGCTGCCCGGGGTGCGGGCGGCTGATCGAGAACGAGATCGCGGTTGCAGGGGAGCCGCTGCTCGCGGACGTCGAGCTCCTGTGACCGGGGTTCCGGGCCTGGTTTGGCTGGGCGTCGCCGGCGCTAGCGCGCGTCGGAAATCAGCTCGGCGAGCGCATGGCGCGCGTCCCTGCCGATCGCCGGCTGCGTCAGGCGCTGCCAGGCGCGCGCGACCAGCGCGCCCAGGTACTGCGCCCGCATTTGCCGCGCCCGTGCGATGAGGGCATCGAGTTCCTCGGCTGTCGGATAACGTCCCGATTCAAGCATGGTCTTTTCTCCTGTGTTGGGTATCCCGGGTCGGTTGCACGATGCGTGCCAGCGCGGACCGCGCTTGACGCGAGAGTAGATAGCGCGCGCCGACCGCGAAATCGCCCGATCGGACTGTCGTCGCCCGGCAACAGGCGAGCGCTACATTTCCGCGCGCGGCAGTAGTACATTTTTGCGCATGCTGCCGCCCGATCCGTTCGCGCACTGGATTCCTCTCGCCGGCATCGCGCTCGCGTTCCTCAGCACGCTGTCGGTGCTCGCCTTCTGGCGCGGCCGTCTGGCGCGCGCCGGCCCGCGCGGCGAGCGCGAGCTCGGCCGCAGTCCAGGCCAGGCGCTGCGCGACGCGCTCTCGCAGGCGGGTCTCGACGCGGCCGAGTATGCCGCGCTGAGCCTGTTCCTCCTGCCGCTCGCCGCGAGCGCCTACGCGGCGTGGTGGGCCGCGGACGGCGTCATGCCGGGAAGCGATGCGACACTGTTCGTCGCTGCGGCCGCGCTGTCGCTCCAGCTCTGGGTGCTGTGGCGCCTCTCGGCGTCGCTGCGCCGCTCACGCCGGCTGCGCTACGGCTACGAGGCGGAGCTCGTGGCCGGCCAGGAGCTCAACGGGCTGGGCGGACTGGGCTACCACGTGTTCCACGACGTGCCGCTCGGCGGCCGTGCGGCCAAGGTCGACCACGTGCTCGTGGGTCCGGCGGGCGTGTTCGCCGTGGAAACGGAAGCGCGCGCCCGGCGCGGCGCTCAAGCCGAGCGCGAAGTGACGTACGACGGCGCCAGCCTGTGCTTTGCCGAGCGGCGCGAAACCGCGCCGCTCGAGCGGGCGGTCGAGCTTGCCGGGCGCGTGGGCGAATGGCTCGCGGCGGAGGTCGGCGAGCAGCTTGCGGTGCAGCCGGTAGTGGTGCTGCCCGGCTGGCGCGTACGGCGCACCGACGTCTCGGGCATTCCGGTGCTCGCGGCGAGCCGTATCCGGTACTACTTCGGCAGGCTGCGCCCGCGCGCGGGCATGAGCGAGGCGCTGATCGAGCGCGTCGCGCAGTGCGTGGAGCTGCGCTGCCGCGGGACGGCACAAGCCGGGCAATGAAAACCCCCGCCTAACCGTACAGCCTCCACCCGAACCCGGCGCACTCGCCGCAGACCTGGCTGCCGACCTTGCCGGTGGCCTCGCAGGAGTCGCACGGATCCCACAGGAAGGTCATGGCGCTCTTGTACGTGCCCGAGCAGCGCCTGCCGTTGACCACCCGGTCGCAACGGTGATTGAGCAATATGCGCCGGCGCGTGAGCCCGGAGCAGACGCTGCAAGCCCCGGCCGGCTTGGGTTGCTTTCCGATACGCATGATGGGGACGCTGCTATCCTCGCAGCGATGGAGCCGGTCGCATAGGGCGTAATGGCCAGTTTCCGCCCTTTCCTCGCGGGCCTCGCCTTGTGCCTCGTCCAGGGGACGGCCGCCGGCGGCGAGCTGCGCGTGCCGCAGCGCCCCGGCTCCGCCGAGACCATCCCGCTCCCGCGCAGCCTGAGCACCGGCATCCGGATGTTCCGGGCAGGCATCGCTTCGCCCGAGTTCGACGCGCAGAACTGCGCCCCGTTTCTCGGCGCGATCTACGACAAGCTGTGGCGCGCCTCGCCCGAGCACTTCGACCTCGCCGAGGCGAAGCGCGATGCCGGCGCCCTGGTGCGCGCCATCTTCGACGCCAAGCTCGACTTGCGACGGGCGCTCGCACGGATGGAGGCGGCAGGGCCCGTACCGCGCGACTGCGTGGCGGCCATGCGCAACACGATGCGCGCCTCGCTCTTCATGAGCGAGTACCTCGCGGAAAACTTCCTCCCCGCCGAGCGCGAGGCGCGCGTGTTCGCCGGTGCGGAGCCGTCGCTGCTGCTCGACCCGCAGTTCGGCCCGGCGCTGGCGCTGCAATCGGGCGACGTGCTGCTCAGCCGCGGCGACGCGTTCGTGAGCGGCGCCATCGCGCGCCTGGGCGACGTGGACGGCAACTTCAGCCACGTCGCGCTGGTCTACGTCGAACCGCGAACGAAGGAGGTCTTCACCATCGAGGCGCACATCGAGATCGGCTCGGTGGTCGCGCCGGTCGAGAAGTACCTGACCGACGGCAAGTCGCGCGCCGCGGTGTTTCGCCACGCGGACGCGGCGCTGGCCGCCGAGGCCGCCCGCCTGGTGTTCGAGCGCGTGCGCACGGCCTCGGCAAGCGGCAGCAACATCCCCTACGACTTCGGCATGGTGATGGACGGCCCGCAGGCGGACGCGGAGCTGTTCTGCTCCGAGGTGGCCTCCCTCGGCTACGCCTTGGCCTCGGGCGGCGGCCTGCAGCTGCCTCGCTACCGCACCGTGCTGCGCATGAAGAACGACGCCTTCCTCAAGGCGATCGGCATCGCCGCCGAGGCGTCGTTCGCGCCCTCCGATCTGGAGGTCGAGACGCGCCTGGCGCTGGTGGCCGAGTGGCGCAACCTCGGCAAGACGCAGCGCTCGCGCATGACCGACGCGGTCATCACGCAGATCTACTGGGCCATGGACGAACGGGGCTACGCGCTCAGGAATCCCACGGGCGACGCGCTGAAGCGCGACCTCGTGTACACGGCGCGCCAGCTGCCGCTGTTCGGCGCGCTGCTCGAGGAGCGCTTGCCGCGCAACATGCCGCGCCGCACGCTCGGCATGATGCTCGCGCTCGACAGGACCGCCGAGGCGATGCTGGCGCGGCTCGAGCAGGCGAACGCCGCCCAGGTGCAGCGCAGCGGCATGGCCATGACCGGCGCGCAGATGCAGGCGTTTCTGCGCGCGCTGCCGGACGAGGCGGTTCGCGACTCTTTCCGCCCTGCCGGGCGATGAGCGACAATCGGGGCCGGCCGCAAGGGCACAAGGGACCGCCATGCCGATCACCGAGCTGAACCATTACCTGCTGGTTGCCAGGAACCTGGAGAAGACGAAGAAGTTCTACCAGGAGGTCCTCGGCCTGAAGATCGCCCGCGAGCGGCCCGCCTTCGGCTTTCCCGGCTACTGGCTGAAAGCCGGCCCGAACATCTGCGTGCACCTCGCCTCGCAGGCGCCCAACCGCATCCGCGACCAGTTTTTGCTGAAGAAGCACCCCCGGGGCACCCGGGGCTCGGGGTCGGTGGACCACATCGCCTTCCTCGCGGAGAAGCCCGAGCAGGTCAGGAAGCGCATCCAGAAGCACCGGGTGCAGATGCACTACCGCAGCTTTCCCGACGCGAAGCTGTTCCAGATCTTCCTCAGGGATCCGGACGACGTCACCATCGAGCTCAACTTCCTCGGCGAGGTGATCGACCCCGCCTCCTGGGCGGGCAAGGGCTCGGCCTCGGCCGTGACGCTGGAGGGCGGGCGGGCAAGAAGGCGCAACTAGTGCCCCGCTCCTGACGAGGCCTCACACGCGGCAAACAATTCCTCAAGCCCTGGCGTAGACTGGCGCCCGGACGCGGCGATAAAGTCAAGAACAGGCCGTACGGGCGAAAAGGGGAGGGCGCTATGCCGATCGTTGCGATGACGCGGGAGATGGGGTCCCTCGGGAAGGACGTCGCCCAGGGGGTGAGCGAGGCCCTCGGCATCCCTCTGTACTACGAGGAGGTCGTCGACCACCTCGCGGACCGCATGCGGCTCCGGAAGAGCCACGTCACGCGGCTGCTGGACGGCAGCGCCGGGATCCTGGAGCGCATGACGGCCGACAAGACGAGCCTGTCGATCTTCGCGGCCGAGGAGATCGTCAAGCTCGCGCAGCAGGACAAGGGCGCGGTGATCCGCGGCTGGGGCGCGACGCACCTGCTGCGCTCCGTGCCGCACGCCGTATGCGTGCGCGTGTGCGCGCCCTTCGAGCTGCGCAAGAGCCGCATGATGCAGCGCCTGGGCACCGACGACGCCGAGAAGGTGGCCATGGAGGTGCGCGACAACGACGAGGCGCACGCCGCGATCATCCGCCGGCACTTCAACCTGAACTTCGCCGACGCCGAGCACTACGACCTGGTGCTGAACACCGAGCGCATGAGCGTCGCGCACTGCGTCGAGCAGGTCCTGCACGTGGTCCGCTCGGCCGACTTCGCGGAGAACGCGGCCTCGCGCCAGGCGCTCGCCGACCTGGCGCTGTCCTGGCAGGTCAGGGCGGCGCTGCGGCACTCGCCGCGCACTCGCGGCATGCGCGTGACCGTGCGCGCCGACAGCGGCACCGTGCACTTCAACGGCGCAGGCTATGGCGCGGAGGACCGCGCCGCCATGCGCGAGGTGGTGCAGGCGGTCCCGGGCGTCAAGGACATCAACGACGGCATGCGCGACATGGAGGTACGCGCGCGCTTCGCCTGAGTTAATGGGGACAGTCCCTATTTGACTGTCGCTCCGCTTGGCACGCTAAAAGGGGACAGTCCCTATTTGACTGTCGCTCCGCTTGGTCAAATAGGGACAGTCCCCATTTAGAGCGTCGGGTTGTCGCTCGGCAGGCCGAGCGCCACGCGGCCGTAGGTGGTGCCCGCGACGTCGGTGTTGAAGGAGAAGTGCTGCTTGACCGCGTGCGCGTCGCGGAAGGCGCGCGCCACGTGCCCGGATTCATACAGGCCGCTCGCCCCCGAGAGCATGAACATGGTGTCCACGGCGCGCACCGCCCAGTCCACCGCGTAGGCGCCCTCCAGCCGGTAGCGCGCCTTGGCGCGCATGTCGGGCACCACGCCGCGCTCGATCAGGCCCTGCGCCTCGCGGCAGTTGGTTTCCTGGAACAGGCGCGAGGCGCGCGCGAAGGCCGCCGCCTCGCCGAGGCGCAGCTGCACGCTCTGCACCGCGGAGATCTTCGCCCCGGTCATCTTGCCGCGGCCCGCGGAGCCGGCGGCGAAGTCGTCGATCAACCCTTCGGCGATGCCCAGCGCGACCCCGGAGAGCATGTACGGAAAGAGCGCGAACACCGGCACGCGAAACAGCGGTCCCGGATTCACGGCGCTGCCCGGGGTGGCGCCGCCCTTCATGTCGGCGACCGCGAGCGTGCGGTGCTCGGGCACGAAGACGTCCTTCACCTCGACGTCCTTGCTGCCCGTGCCGCGCAGCCCCCCGGCGAACCAGGTGTCGTGGATCTCGTACTGCGAGCGGTGCAGGAGGAACACGCGCTGCTCGGGCGGCGCGTCCTCGCCCGCGGCCACCTGCCCGGCGAGCATGTTCCAGTCGCTCGGATCGACGCCGCTCGAGAACGGCCAGCGCCCGGAGATGCGGTAGCCGCCGTCCACGCGCTCGGCGCGGCCGGCGGGAAAGACGAACGAGGAGGCGATCAGCGTGTCGACCGACTTGCCCCAGACTTCCTCCTGCGCCTCGGGCGGGAACATGCCGAGCAGCAGGTGGTGCGAGCCGAGGTTGACGAGGTTCCAGGCGCTCGAGGCGCAGGCGCGCGCCACCAGCGCGCCGAACTCGATCACCGCGACGAACTCGAGCTCGGAGCCGCCGACGCGCCGGGGCTGCTGGAAGCGGAACAGGCCCGTGTCGTGGAACTCGCGCAGCGTCTCCTCGGGCATGCGCCGCAGCTCCTCGCACTTCGCCGCGCGGCTGCGCAGCGCGGGCAGCAGCTGCTCGGCGCGCCCGCGCAGCTCGGCGTAGTCCGGCGCCCTCGCCGCCGCGGCGCTAGCGGGTTTGCGCGACATACCAGTCCAGGATCTGCTCGCCGGTCCACAGCATCACCCCGGGGCGCGCGGTGACGTGCTTGTAGAGCTTTTCGAGGTAGCCGATGCGGTGCGGCGCGCCCATGATGTAGGGGTGCACGCTGATGGCCATGACGCGCGTGATGCGCTCGCCCTCGGCGTACAGGCGGTCGAACTGGTCGGTGCCGCGGCGCAGCCATTCTTCCGACGGGTGGTGCTGCAGCGCCATCATGGCGATGTCGTTCATCTCCACCGTGTAGGGAATCGACACCATCGCGCCCTGCGCCGTCTCGATGCGGCAGGGCTGGTCGTCCACCACCCAGTCGGCGACGTACTCGATGCCCGCCGCGGCGAGGTGATCGATCGTCTCCGCGGTCTCGGTGAGCCCCGGGCTCTCCCAGCCGCGCGGCGCGCGGCCGGTGAACTCGCGGATCGCGGCGATGGTGTCGCGGATCGCGCCGGGCTGGTCCTCGACGTGGTGCATCGGGCGCTGCACGAAGCCGTGGCCCATGAACTCCCAGCCGGCGTCGCGCGCCGCGCCGGCGATGCGCGGATAGCTGCGGCACACCGCGCCGTTGACGGCGAAGGTGGCCTTGACGCCGAAGCGCTCGAGCACCTCGACCAGGCGCCAGAAGCCCACGCGCATGCCGTACTCGTGCCACGCCCAGTTGGGCAGGTCGGGGAGCAGGGGCTGCCCGTAGGGGGGCGGCAGCACCGTGCGCGGCATGGCGCGCTCGATCGACCATTCCTCGACGTTGACGATGGTCCACACGGCGAGGCGACCGCCCTGCGGCAGCTTGAGCGGCGGCCGGTCGACGATCGCCGAGTAGGGCAGCCGGCTAGAGAGCGGACGCACGCCTGGATGTCCCGCCGAGCGCGGCATTGACCGCCGGCATGACCCGCTCGGCCATCAGCTCGAGCGAGCGGCGGCCGAGCGCCGCGTCCGCCCAGTCGATGCCGCAATAGAGCAGGGTGCCGAAATCGCCCACCTGCTCGCGGAAGGCGAGCAGCTGGTCGACTACCTCGTTCACGGTGCCGGCGATCACCAGGTCGTTCACCACGCCGTCCAGCGTCACCGAGTCGTCCGGCGCGTCCTTGGCGTGCTTGAACAGGTTGGCGCGGCCGGCGCGCTTCAACTTCGTCAGCAGCTGCGAATAGTAGAAGCGGTACGGGCTTTGCGGCCCGCGGCCGTATGCGCGCGCCTTGCGCGCGTCGTCGGCGACGAACACGGTCTTCGCCACGCGCCAGTTGGCGGGATCGGCGGCGCGCCCGCCCTGCTGGCAGCCCTCGACGTACCTGCCCCAGTGCGACTTCACCCACTGCGGCAGGAGGAAGTTCGCCGAGATCGGGTCCCAGCCGCGCGCCGCGGCCGCGGTGACGCCCTTGGAGAACGGCTCCACCGCCGTCACCACGATCGGCGGGTGCGGCTTCTGCCAGGGCTTGAGCATGATGCCCTGGCCGATCTCGGGAATCATGGTCTTCGCCGTCGAGACGTTCCAGACCTCGCCCTTGACGTCGTAGGGCGGCGCGCCTGCCCAGATCGCCAGCACGTGGTTGATGCACTCGAGGAACATCTTGGCGCGGTCCTTGCCGAGGTTCTCGAACGCCTCCATGTCCGAGGGCAGCCCGCCGGGGCTGATGCCCAGGATGAAGCGGCCCTCGAGCAGGGTGTCCAGCATCGCCACCGTGGTGGCGACGGTCACCGGATGCGAGTTCGGCAGGTTGAGCGTGCCGGTGCCGAGCCTGATCGACTTCGTCGCGTGCACGAGCGTCGCGAGGAACGTGGCGCAGGAGGTGATGGTCTCGGCGGCGTCGGTGGCGTGCTCGCCGACGTAGGCCTCGATGTAGCCGAGGCGGTCGCACAGCAGGATCGCCTCGCGATCCTCGCGCAACGTCTCCCCCCACGGGCGGCCCGGCGGGTGGAGCGGCATGGTGAAGTATCCGAGCTGCATCGATCCGCCTCCCGCAGGCAGTGTACCGCAGGACGACGCCGCGGCCATAGTTGACATCATCAACTATCACCGACTAGGCTGGCGCCCATGGCCTACCGCATCGCGCCGCGCAACGAGCGCACCCAGCCGGTCCGCATCGTGCCCGGCTATCCGCAGACGCCGTGGCGCAACCCGAGGCAGCCGCTCGTCAAGCGTCCGCTCACGCTCTCCGAGCTCACCGGCCCGGCGGAGGTGGCCAGGCGCGTGAAGCTGCTGGGCGGCGACATCGCCGGGCACGGCGAGCGGCAGGCGATCGGGCAGCTCATGCACCTGAAGCTGCGCGTGGTGGACGAGGACGGCGCGCCGGTCGGCGGCACCGTGGTCGAGGTCTGGCAGGCGAACGGCGCGGGGCGCTACATCCATCCGAACGACGACGAGCACGCGCCGGTGGACCGGAACTTCTACGGCGCGGCGCGCTTGCTGACCGACGCGAGCGGCACGCTCGACCTGCGCACGGTGAAGCCGGGCGCCTACCCGGTGCCGACGCGCGACGGCTGGTGGCGGCCGCCGCACATCCACTTCTCCATCTTCGGCAAGGTGTGGCTGTCGCGCCTCGTGACGCAGATGTACTTCCCGGGCGAGCCGCTCAACGGCCAGGACCGCATCCTCAACGCGGTGCCCGATGCGAAGGCGCGCCAGCGCCTGGTCGCGCGCCTCGTGCCGCCCACGGGCGATCCGCGCAACGCGCTGGTCTTCGAGCACCAGATCGTGCTGCGCGGCAGGAAGGCGACGCCGGCGCAGCCATGAGGAAGAGGGCGAAGCCGAGGCTGATTCCCACCGGCGAGGCGACCATCGGGCCGTTCTTCCCGCCGCGCTACGTGGACGCGGGCGCGAACGACCTCACGCAGCTCGAGGACCGCACGGCGGAGGGCGAGGCGATCGAGATCGCGGGCGTCGTGCGCCAGGAGGACGGCGCGCCGCTCGACAACCTGGTGGTCGAGATCTGGCAGGCGGACGCGCGGGGCATCTACCGCCATCCCGCCGATCCGCGCCGGCGCGAGGCCGACCCGAAGTTCTTCGGCTGGGGGCGCGCGGCCACCGACAAGGAAGGCCGCTACGCCTTCCGCACCATCCGCCCCGGCGCGCCCGAGGGGCGCGCGCGGCACGTGAACGTCATGCTGATGTTCTCCGGGCTGATGCGCATCCTCAAGACCACCATGTTCTTCCCCGGCGAGCAGGCGAACGACGCGGACCCCGTCTACCGGGCGGTGCCCGAAGCGCGGCGCGCGCTGCTGGTCGCGCGCGAAGAGGCGCCCGGGCGCTACCGCTTCGACCTGAAGCTGCGCGGCGAGCATGAAACCCCCTTCTTCGACGACTGAGCTGCCCGGCATCCGGGAGCTGCTGTCCTACCGGCTGCACGTCGTCGCCAATCTCCTTTCGCGCGGCGCGGAGCTGCGCTACCGGCGCGAG
>DATFEJ010000109.1:0-4295 GCA_035251235.1 Burkholderiales bacterium | reverse complement strand
GCCCACTGCACGTACTCCTTCGCCTTCTTCGAGGCGCGCAGGATCGTGTCGTGGTCGCCGTGCTGCTCGATGCCGAAGTAGCTCACCGGCTTGCCGGTGGCGGCGATGCCGTCGGCCACCTTCTTCGCCCAGCCCTCCTCGATGCAGATCACCACCACGGCGGCGACGTTCGGATTCGCCCCCGTGCCGATGAGCGTGCGGAAGTGCAGGTCGAGGTCCGCGCCGAACTGCAGCCGCCCGTAGGGATGCGGCAGGGCGAGGGTGCCCTTGATGTTGTTCTCCACGGCCTGCGCCGCCGCGTTCGACAGATCGTCCACCGGCAGGATGAGGACGTGGTTCCGCACGCCGATGCGGCCGTTCTCGCGCTTGTAGCCCCGGAAGCTTGCTTTCGAGAGATCCATGTCTACCACCGCTTCGTCTTCAGGTTCTGGATGTGCGTGTGCTCGCCCTTCGCGATCGGCGCCACCACCTTGCCGATGTCCACGCCGTACTTGATCACGGTGTCGCCGGGCTTGTAATCGCGCAGCGCGAGCTTGTGGCCGATCGGGATGTCGCTCTGCGCGACGATCTTCACGTCCTTGTCGTCTTCCATGATCCAGCCGTTCAACTCCTGGCCCTTCTTCACGCCCTCGACGACCACCACGCCGACGCCGTCGCCTTCCTCGTGCACCACGAAATGAATCATGCGCAGCTCCGTAACGTTATGCCGGTATTCTATGCGCATGCGCAGCCGCCGAAGCTTCCTGCAGGCCCTCGCGGCGGCCGCTGTTTCACCTGCGCTGCCCGCCTGCGCGCAAGGCGCGCCCCGCTTCGCGCGCGACCCCTTCGCCCTGGGCGTCGCCTCGGGCTATCCCCATCCGCGCGGCATGGTGCTGTGGACGCGGCTGGTCGGCATCGACGATCCCGTCTCGGTACCGGTGCGCTGGGAGATCGCCGCGGATTCCTCGATGCGCAGGATCGTCGCCGCCGGCGGCACGTACGCCGAACCGCAGTGGGCGCACTCGGTGCGCATCGAGCCGCAGGACCTCGAGCCGGGCCGCTGGTACTGGTACCGCTTCCGGGCAGGCGACGCGACGAGCCCGACCGGCGCCACGCGCACCGCACCGCGGCCCGACGAAGCCGTGGATAGCCTGCGCTTCGCGGTCGCCTCGTGCCAGCAGTACGAGCAGGGCTGGTACGCCGCGCACCGGTACATCGCCGCCGACGGCCCCGACCTGGTGGCGTTTCTCGGCGACTACATCTACGAGTCGTCCTGGGGCAAGGACCACGTGAGGAAGCACGACGCGGGCGAGCCCTACACGCTGGCGGACTACCGCGCGCGCTACGCGCTGTACAAGTCGGACCCCGACCTGCAGGCGGCGCACGCCGCCTGCCCGTGGATCGTCACCTGGGACGACCACGAGGTGGACAACGACTACGCCGACAGCCGGCCCGAGGACGGCATGCCGCCGGAGCAGTTCCTCGCGCGCCGCGCGGCCGCCTACCAGGCCTACTACGAGCACCTGCCGCTGCCCTCGCGCATGGCGCCCAAGGGGCCGGACATGCGCATCTACATGCAGCTCGGCTGGGGCCGGCTCGGGCGCTTCTTCGTGCTCGACGACCGCCAGTACCGCACCTGGCAGGCCTGCGTGCGGCGCAACCGCAGCGGCGGGTCGAACACCGTCGACGTGCAAACGTGCGAGTCCCTGTCCAATGCGAATCGCTCCATGCTCGGCCCCGCGCAGGAGCGCTGGCTCGAGGGCGCGCTCGGCGCGTCGGGCGCGCGCTGGAACCTGCTTGCGCAGCAAACGCGCATGGCGCAGTTCGACCAGAAGCCCGGGCCCGGGCGCCGGGCCTGGACCGACGGCTGGGATGGCTATCCGGCGGCGCGCCAGCGCCTGCTGGATTTCCTTGCCGAAAGGAAGATCGCCAATCCCGTCGTGCTGGGCGGCGACGTGCACAACTTCCAGGTGGCGGACCTGAAGCGCGACTTCGACGATCCGGGCTCGCCCGTCGTGGCGAGCGAGTTCGTCGGCACCTCGATCACCTCGCAGGGCTGGGCGCAGGAGCGGCTGGAGAAGTTCCTGCCCGACAACCCGCACATGAAGTACCTGGAGAGCCGCTACCGCGGCTACGTGCGGGTGGAATTGACGGCAGACGCGCTGCGCGCGGAGTTGCGCGCCATGGACACGGTGAAGGAGCCGGGCGCGGCGTGCAGGACGATCGCCACTTTCGCGGTGGAGGACGGAAAGCCGGGACCGGTGCGCGCCTAGCGCGGCACGGTGTAGGCCTGGCTGAAGGAGAGGGAACGGTTCTCCAGCTGCCCGCCTTCGAGGTCCTCCAGCATCACCTGGAAGACGTAGCGCTCGCCCGGCCGCAGTACGCCGGCGGGGATCCTGAAGCCCGTCGCGGTCGGCGGCAGGTCGGCGGAGACGTACACCAGGCTCATGAATCTTCCGTGCACGCGCTCACCGCCGCGCACGCCGACGCGGATGCGCTCGACGTCGAACCCGGCGAGTTCCGGCAGCTTCCAGCGCAGGCGCGGCTGCGCACCCTTGCCCGACACGCGCACGTTCAGCGCCAGGGGCACCTGCTGCGGCCTGGCCAGCGCGAGCGTGCTCGCCGGCTCGGCCTTCGCCTCGCCTCGCTCGGCGACAATGCGCCAGGGCCCCGTCTGCCCCGGCTCGAAGCGCTGCCAGAGCACGTAGACGTCCGGCGCGCCCGGCTGCGGGAAGTGGGAAAGCGGCTGGCGCACGCCGTCCCTTTCGGCGAAGACGATCGTAGGCAGGCCCGAGGGCGCGACCGTGGCGGACACGATGACCTGGTGCGTGGGTCCGAGCCCGGCGTCGTTCCAGCCGCGATTCTCGGTGTAGTGCCCGAGCACGGCGATCGTGATCGGCTGCGCCAGCGAGACGGTGCTTGCCGCGAAAAGCACGCCGGCCAGGCCGAGGCGCGGTCTCATGGCGCGAATCAGAACACTGTCATCAGCGCGATGCCCAGGCCGCCGTAAATGGCGATCACCGTCCAGAAATAGCCGGGCTCTTCGGACCTGACGATGTAGCGCCCGCCGCGCAGGCCGCTCTGCTTGGCGTACACCCTGCCGTCGTAGGCCGCCCAGAGCGCGTAGAGCGCGACGAGAATGCCGAGCGCCTTGAACACCGCCTCAGCGCCCATCCTCGGGCATCAGTGTCCGGTACCGCTTCTCCTGGTCGGTCTTGGTCTGGAACCGGCGCCAGTACTCGGTGTAGATCTCCTGCATGCGCGCCTGGTTGTCCTTGAACCACTTGGCCGCGTCCTCGGTCGCCTCGAGGCGCTTGGTGGCCGCATCCCATTCCTTGAACTCCTTGCCGTCGAACGTGGGCTCGTCGGGGCTCGCGTGGCGGATCGGCGTCGGCGCGAAGCCGCCCGTGCCCCAGTTCGGACGCACGATCGAGTAGTAGGTCTTGCCGCCCTGGAGCTTGGCGAGCATGAAGTCCGCGGCCGTGCCGTAGGCCATGAACACCTTGTCTCCCGGCGTGGTCTCGTAGGCGACCTTGTTGCCGGTGGGCAGCTGGCCGATGTAGCGCAACTGGCCGTTCACCACCTCGAACAGGTCGCAGCCGATCGCCCCCAAGACCATCGAGGTGCGCATGAACACCACGGTCGCCTTGTCCGCTCCCGGCGCCGATACCTGCTCGCTCGCCGCCGGGCGCATCAGGTTCGCGCAGCCCGAGACAAGGAAACATGCCGCCAATACTGCCGTCTGCAGTGCTTTCGCCATGGTGCCCTCCCCTAGGTCTTCAGTTCCACCAGTATCTCGTGATAGCGGTGGTCGTCCACGTTCTTCGCCGCGTGCGTGTCGCCGCCCTTGCGGTAATAGACCTCGCCGGCGTTCAGGGTCGCGCGCGTGACGCCGCTCGCGCGCGTCACTTCCAGCGTGCCGCCCTCGATCGGGTAGAAGAAGTAGTCGTGCTCGTGCTGGTGCGCTTCGATCCGCTCGCCCGGCTCGAGCGTGAACTCCCAGACGCGCACGCGCTCGTTCTCGAAGATGAGCCTCGTTCCGACCTCCGGCATGGGGCCTCCCTCTACTTGGCCGGCGGCTGGGCCGGCGGCATGAACCATTTGTCCTTGGGCACCACCTGCGGCTCCTTGGGATCGAGCACGTAGTGCGGCGACATGATCTGCACGCCGTGCTCGTTGAACACGTCCTGGATATTGCCGTGCAGATGGTGCAGCACCTCCGCGCGCGGCGCCGGCTGCTCGAGCGGCGTGTAGGCGATCAGGCGGTACTCGACGTAGTAGTCCGAGAGCGCGGTTTGCCGCACCCGCGGCGCGGG
>DATFEJ010000107.1:0-2095 GCA_035251235.1 Burkholderiales bacterium | reverse complement strand
CGGCCGCGAGGCCGACGCGCGCGCCGCGCTCGAAGCGGCGCTCGCCGACTCGCGCCTTGCGTTCAGCGGCGGCGAGGTGTCGCTGGTCGGCGCCGGCCCGGGCGACCCGGATCTCCTCACCTTCCGCGCGCTGCGGCTCATGCAGCAGGCCGACGTCGTGGTGTACGACCGGCTCGTCTCGCAGCCGATCCTCGACCTCGTGCGCCTGGAAGCCGAGCGCATCTACGCGGGCAAGGAGCGCGCGAAGCACACGCTGCCGCAGGAGGACATCAACCAGCTCCTCGTGCGCCTGGCGAAGGAGGGCAAGCGCGTGGTGCGCCTGAAGGGCGGCGATCCGTTCATCTTCGGGCGCGGCGGCGAGGAGATCGACACGCTGGCCGCCGAGGGCATCCCCTTCCAGGTGGTGCCCGGCATCACGGCGGCGGCCGGCTGCGCCTCGTACGCCGGCATTCCGCTCACGCACCGCGACTACGCCCAATCGGTGGTGTTCGTCACCGGGCACCTGCAGGACGGCAGCCTCGACCTGAACTGGCGCGCGCTCGCCCAGCCGCGTCAGACCATCGTGTTCTACATGGGCCTGCTGGGCATCGACCAGCTGTGCGCGCAGCTTGCCGCGCACGGCCTGCCGGCCGAGACGCCCGCGGCGCTCGTACAGGCCGGCACGACGCCCCGGCAGCGCGTGCTGACCGGCACCCTGCGCACGCTGCCGGGCATCGTGCAGGCGGGCGGCGTGCATGCGCCCACGCTCATCATCATCGGCGAGGTCGTGCGGCTGCGCGAGCGGCTAAAATGGTTCGAGAGCGCGGCATGACGCAGGAGTTCATCGCGGTGGGCAAGGCGGGCGAGCTGCCGCCGGGGACGATGCGGCGCGTCGACGTTCGCGGCCGGCGCATCCTGCTCGTCAACGTCGACGGGCGCGTCTGCGCCGTGGACGATACCTGCACGCACGAAGACGCTTCGCTGTCCACGGGCGTGCTCCGGGGCGAGCTGGTCAAGTGCCCGCTGCACGGCAGCCGGTTCAACGTCTGCACGGGAAAGGCGCTGGAAGAGCCGGCCGAAGAAGATCTCAGGACCTATCCGGTGCGGCTCGAGGGCGGGCACATCCTGATCGGCCTGGAGTCGCCATGAACGCCGCGCTGATGTCTTCCATCCTCAAGCGCATCGCCACCGGGCCGGAGCTCTCCAAGGACATCTCGCGCGAGGAGGCGCGCGCGGGCATGCGCCTGGTGCTCGAGGCCGAGGTCGACCCGGTGCAGGCGGGCGTGTTCCTCATCGCGCTGCGCATGAAGCGCGAGACCGACGACGAGAACCTCGGCCTGCTCGACGCCATCCGCGACGCGACGCTGCGCGCCACCGCGCCGGTGGACGAGGTGCTCGACCTCGGCGATCCCTACGACGGCTACAACCGCACGCTGCCGGCCGCGCCGTTCCTGCCCGCGGTGCTCGCCGCGTGCGGGGTGCCGACCGTGTCGCACGGTGTGCAAAGCATGGGGCCCAAGTACGGCGTCACGCACCGCCAGGTGCTCGCCGCCGCGGGCCTGCCGGTGGATCTCACGCCGGAGCAGGCTGCCGCGCGATTGGGTGATCCTGCGATCGGCTGGAGCTACGTCGACCAGAAGGAGTTCTGCCCGAAGCTCTACGCGCTCGCGCATCTGCGCACGCTCATCGTCAAGCGTCCCGCCATCACCACCGCCGAGGTCATGGCCGGGCCCGTGTGCGGCCGGCGCAAGACCCATCTGGTCACCGGCTACGTGCACAAGCCCTACCCGCGCATCTATGCGCTGCTTGCTCGCCACGCCGGCTTCGACTCGGCGCTCATCGTGCGCGGCGTGGAAGGCGGCGTGATTCCGGGTCTGTCCCAGACGGGCAAGGTGTTCCGCTACCGGGACGGCGGCGAGGAAACGTCCGTGGAGTTCAAGCCGGCCGAACTGGGCATCGAGCAGACGGTGCGCGCGCCGCGCATTCCCGGCGCGAGCGACGAGGGCGAGAATGAAGCACCATTCGATGCCGCAGCCGCAGCGAAGGCCGCCGCCGAGGCCGGCATGGCGGCGCTCGCCGGAGCGCCGGGCGCGACGCGCGACTGCCTGGTGTACGG
>DATFEJ010000121.1:0-4533 GCA_035251235.1 Burkholderiales bacterium | reverse complement strand
CCGAATCGAACGGCCCGAGCAGCGCAATGTCCACGAGCAGCTCCGTTTCCGGGCGCGGGATGAGCACCGCCGGCGTCACCGCGAGCGGCAGGCCGAAGAACTCCTTCTCGCCGAGGATGTAGGCGATCGGCTCGCCGCGCGCGCGGCGCGCGGCGAACTCGCGAAACGCAGCCTCGACATCGGCGGGCAGTTCGCGCTCGGGATGCGCGAGCACGCTCGCCTCGGAAAACCCGCTCGCCCTCGCCAGCAGCAGACGCGCCTCGCGCGGCTCGAGCGCGCGCAGCGCCTCGCCCACCTTCACGCCGTTTCTTCGGCGAGCTGCGCCAGCTGCTCGGCCTGGTGCTCCGCGGCGAGGCCCTGGATCAGCTCGTCGAGCTCGCCGTCCATGATGCGGTCGATCTTGTAGAGCGTGAGGTTGATGCGGTGGTCGGTGACGCGGCCCTGCGGGAAGTTGTAGGTGCGGATGCGCTCGGAGCGGTCGCCCGAGCCGATGAGCGACTTCCTCGTCGAGGCGGTCTTCGCGTGCTGCTCGCGCTCCTGCTTGTCCTTGATGCGCGCCGCGAGCACCGAGAGCGCCTTCTCGCGGTTCTTGTGCTGCGAGCGCGAGTCCTGGCACTCGACCACGATGCCGGTGGGCAGGTGCGTGACGCGGATCGCCGAGTCGGTCTTGTTGACGTGCTGCCCGCCCGCGCCCGAAGCGCGGAAGGTGTCGATGCGCAGCTCCGCGGGATTGAGCACCACGTCGTCCACCGCCTCGACCTCCGGCAGCACGGCGACGGTGCAGGCCGAAGTGTGGATGCGCCCCTGCGCTTCCGTGGCCGGCACGCGCTGCACGCGGTGGCCGCCGGACTCGAACTTCAGGCGCGAATAGGCGCCGGATCCGCCGATGCGCACCACGACTTCCTTGTAGCCGCCGAGCTCCGAGGGGCTCTCGGAGATGAGCTCCACCGGCCAGCCCTGGCGCTCCGCGTAGCGCGTGTACATGCGCAGCAGGTCGCCGGCAAAGAGGGCCGACTCGTCGCCGCCGGTGCCGGCGCGCACCTCGAGAAAGAGGTTCCTCTCGTCGTTGGGGTCCTTGGGCAGGAGGCGCTTCTGCAGCTCGGCTGCCAGGCGCTCCATCTCGGCGCGCGCCGCCTTCAGCTCCTCGTCGGCGAAGCCCTTCATGGCGGCCTCGCCCGCCATGTCCTTGGCGGCCTGCGCGTCGGCTTCGGCGCGCTGGTAGCGCGCGAACAGCTGCGCGAGCTCCGAGAGCTCGGCGTGCTCGCGCGACAGCTTCCTGAACTGCTCGAGGTCGCGCGTCGCGCCCTCGGCGGCGAGCAGCCCGTTCAGCTCGTCCAGGCGCACGACGGCGCGCTCCAGCCGGGCACGCAGCGTCGCGTTCACCGGGCGCGGTACAGGCGCTCGATCAGCGCCTCGAGCGCCGCGCGCTCCGCGGCCTGGGCCTCGTTCAGCGCCTGCGTGGGCCCGTGCAGCAGCTTGTTGGTGAGGCCCTGGGAGAGCGCCTCGAGCACCTGCCGCGGGTCGTCGCCCTTCTGCAGCAGCCTGAGCGCGCGCTCCAGCTCGTGGCGCCGCGCCGCCTCGCCGTGCTCGCGCAGGCTGCGGATGAGCGGCACCGAGGCGCGCGCGGCCATCCAGTGCATGAACTGGCCGACCTGCGTCTCGATGATGGCCTCGGCCTGCTCGAGCTCCGAGCGGCGCGCGTCGAGGTTGCCCTGCACGATCGACTGCAGGTCGTCCACCGTGTACAGGAACACGTCGTCCAGCTCGGCGACCTCGGCCTCGATGTCGCGCGGCACCGCCAGGTCCACCATGAACATCGGCCGGTGGCGGCGCGCGCGCAGCGCGCGCTCCACCAGCCCCTTGCCGAGGATCGGCAGCGACGAGGCGGTGCAGGACACGACGATGTCGAACTCCTGCAGCAGGTCGGGCAGCGACCGCAGCTCGAGGGCCTGGCCGTTGAAGCGGTGCGCGAGCGTGTGCGCGCGCTCGAGGGTGCGGTTGGCGACCGCCAGGCGCGCCGGCGCCTGCGCCGCGAAATGCGTGGCGGTGAGCTCGATCATCTCGCCGGCGCCGATGAACAGCACCTTCTGGTCCTTCAGGCCGGGGAAGATGCGCGCCGCGAGCTTGACCGCGGCCGCGGCCATCGACACGCTGTTCGCGCCCACCTGCGTGGTGCTGCGCACCTCCTTGGCCACCGCGAAGCTCTTCTGGAACAGCTTGTGCAGCACCGTGCCGAGCGTGCCCGCGGACTCGGCGGTGCGCACCGCGTCCTTCATCTGGCCGAGGATCTGCGGCTCGCCGAGCACCATCGAATCCAGGCCCGCCGCCACGCGGAAGGTGTGGCGCACCGCCTGGTCCCCGGGCAGCGTGTACAGGTACGGCGCGATCTCGCCCGGCCTGAGGCGGTGGTACTGCGCGAGCCACTCGGTGGCCGCCTGCGGCTCGCCGGCCGAGAGGTAGAGCTCGGTGCGGTTGCAGGTCGACAGGATCGCCGCCTCGCTCACGTCGCGCCCGCGCGTGAGCTCGCCCAGGGCGTCGTACAGCTTCTCGACGTGGAACACCACGCGCTCGCGCACCGGCAGCGGCGCCGTGGTGTGGCTCAAGCCGAGGGCGAAGAGGGTCACTGTCCCCGCATTCTAATCGTCATCCCAGGCCTTCTCCGGCAGCGGCAGCCCCGCGAGGTCGGCGGCCGTGAGCGGCCGGTCGGGGGCGATGCCGAGCGACTCGAGGACCAGCATCAGCTGGCGCGTGTGCTGCGCCGGATGCCACACCGTGCGCTCGAGCACCAGGTGCACCGGGTGCTCGCCGAAGTAGGTCGGCATCGGGCGCTGGCAGGTCTTGTCGGGATAGGCAGCCCACCATGCTTTCGCCCGCTTCAAGACATCCTCGCCGTAGCGCGCGAGGTCCTCGGCGGTGAGATCGGCGGGAGCGTCGTCGCGCATGATGCGATCGTAGGTGAGCTCCGCTCCGTCCTGCATCGACTCGAGGAAACCCTCGACGATGCGGAACACGTGGAAGGCGAGCGCGCGCACCGGGCGGTTGCGGTTGCGAAAGGGTTTCTGCAGCTCGCCCGCGGGGATCTGGCGGACGTAGCGCGCGGCGGCGGTGAGCACGAGGTCGAGCCTGTGCATGAGCGCCTCGGGCGCGAGCGGCGCCTGCGGCTTCACCTTCAGGCCGAGGAAGCCGATCACGTCGCCGATCGTCTGCGCGAAGACGAACTTTTCGCCGCGCGCGACGATGGGCACGCTGCGCGCGCCGAGCTTCGCCAGCTCGCGCATGGCCGCTTCGTTGCCGTGCACGTTGATCGACTCGTAGTCGACGCCGGCGCGGGTGAGGAACTCCTTGGTGCGCAGGCAGCTCGTGCAGCCGGGCTGCCAGAACACCCTGACGCGCTCGGTAGAGGTCTGCATCGCCGCCTCCGCTGGAAATTTGGTGGCCAAGGCCGGAATCGAACCAGCGACACACGGATTTTCAGTCCGCTGCTCTACCAACTGAGCTACTTGGCCTGCGGGAAGAGCGCGGATTATAAAAGAAAAGGGGCGCCCGAAGACGCCCCGTACGACTGTGTAGCGGAAGGGAGGTAACGGAGGGGAACCCTAGGTTCCCCTCTGTTCGTTACATATCCATGCCGCCCATGCCGCCCATGTCGCCCATGCCGCCGCCGCCGTGCATGTGGCCGCCGCCCTTCTTCTCCTCCACCAGCTCCGCGACCATCGCGTCGGTGGTGAGCATCAGGCCGGCAACCGAAGACGCGTTCTGCAGCGCGGTGCGCGCCACCTTGGTGGGATCGATCACGCCCATCTCCACCAGGTCGCCGAACTCCTCGGTCTGCGCGTTGTAGCCGAAGTTCACGCCCTTGCCCTCGGTGACCTTGTTGAGGACCACGGACGGCTCGGCGCCGCAGTTGGCCACGATCTGGCGCAGCGGCTCTTCCAGGGCGCGCATCACGATCTTGATGCCCGCCTCCTGGTCCTGGTTGTCGCCCTTCAGCTTGCCTTCGAGCGCCTTCCTCGCGCGCAGGAACGCCACGCCGCCGCCCGGGACGATGCCCTCTTCCACGGCCGCGCGGGTCGCGTGCAGCGCGTCCTCGACGCGCGCCTTCTTCTCCTTCATCTCGACCTCGGTGGCCGCGCCGACCTTGATCAGCGCCACGCCGCCGGCGAGCTTCGCCACGCGCTCCTGCAGCTTCTCGCGGTCGTAGTCGCTGGTCGCCTCGTCGATCTGCACGCGGATCTGCTTCACGCGCCCCTCGATGTCCTTCTTGTTGCCGGCGCCGTCGATGATGGTGGTGTTCTCCTTGCCGGCCTCGATCTTCTTCGCCTTGCCCAGGTCCTTGAGCGTGGCGTTCTCCAGCTTCAGGCCCAGCTCCTCGCTGATCACCGTGCCGCCGGTGAGGATCGCCATGTCTTCCAGCATCGCCTTGCGGCGGTCGCCGAAGCCCGGCGCCTTGACGGCCACGGTCTTGAGGATGCCGCGGATGTTGTTCACCACCAGCGTCGCCAGCGCCTCGCCTTCCACTTCCTCGGCGATGAT
>DATFEJ010000080.1:0-8441 GCA_035251235.1 Burkholderiales bacterium | reverse complement strand
GCCGGTCCCGCCCAGGCTCGCCGCGGACGCGACGACCTGGCGGCTGCGTACCGGGATCGACGGGGCGCGGTGCAGGAGGAGCTGCGCAAGGCGCAGGAGGACCTCGACGCGCTGCGCGGCGGCACGGCCGGCTCGGTCGCCATCGGTATCGCGCCGCTTCTGAGCTCCGTGGTGCCCCAGGCGATGGCGCAGTTCCGGCAGAGATTCCCGGCCGCGGCGGTGCGGATCGTGGAGGGCGTGCGCACCGCGCTGCTGCCGCGGCTGCGAGAAGAGTCGCTGGACTTCATGATCGCGCAGAATCCCGGCGGCCCGCCGCCCCCGGGATTGCGCTTCAGGCCGCTGCTGCGCCCCGCGCTGGCGGTCGCGGGCCGCAGGGACCATCCGCTGGCACAGGCGCGCTCGCTGAAGGAGCTCGCCGGGGCGCAATGGCTGGTATTCAATCCGCCCGGTGCCGGCGGCATCGTCGAGCGCGCGTTCGCGCGGGCGCGGCTGCCCGTGCCCAAGGCGCTCGTGCACTGCGAGTCGCATGCGACCGCGCTCGCGCTGCTCATGCGCACCGACCTGCTGGGGCTGCTGTTCGAGCAGCAGTTCGAAGAGCCGCTGGCGAGGCGCGACCTCGTACGCTTCGGCCTCCAGGACGAGATTCCGTCGCCCTCGCTCGGGATGTTCCTGCACGCGGACACGCCGCTTGCACCCGCAGCGGCCGCGATGGCGCACGCGATGACCGCCGCGGTGCGCAGCCTCGTGCGCAGGCCGGGCTAGCGCTTGCTCTTGGCCTGGTGCTCGGCGATCGCCTGCTTCAGCTCGTCGTACTCGCGGCAGCCGAAGAAGCACAGCCGGTCGAGCCGGGCGAGATGCTCCTTCGCCTTGGCCACGTTGCCCACCATGAGGTAGGCCTCGCCGATGTACTCGTGCGCTCCGCGATGCCTGGGGTCGAGCCGCAGCGCCTCGTTGTAGTGCTCGAAGACCGCATCCATGTCGGGACTGGGCCCCTTGCGCAACGCGTAGGCGTACAGGTTATGGTAGTCGGCGTTCGCCGGCGCCTTGGCCACGGCCTCGCGCAGGATGCCTGCGGCCTTGGCATAGTCCTGCTGCGCGGTCGCTTCCCGCGCCGCGGCCAGCACCGGGTCAGCCGGCGCCGCGGACGGATCGTCCGCGGCCGGGGCTGCCCCCGGCAGCAGCAGCAAGGCTATCATCCATGGACGAATTCCAGACATGCGCTGTTCTCCTCTCGTGATCAGGGTCTTTCCACTTGCCGTCGTGCTCGCGCTAACACTGGCCGCGGTGCCTGCATTCCCTCAGCCGCCCGCAACGCGCGCCGAGGCGCTCGCCGCGCTCGAGCACCCGGTGACCGAGCGCCGCGCCGAGGCCGTGGTCTGGGTCGCCAACCACGGCCGCATGGACGACACGCCGCTGCTGACGAAGCGCCTGCACGACGACAGCCCGTTCGTGCGCGGCTACGCCGAGCGCGCGCTGTGGCTGCTGTGGGGCCGCTCGGGCGACGCCGACGTCGACCGCGTCATGGCGCGCGGGGTGGAGGCGATGGAGGCTGGCAACCATGCGGCGGCGGTCGAGCTGTTCTCCGAGGTGATCCGCCGCAAGCCGGAGTTCGCCGAGGGCTGGAACAAGCGCGCCACCGTCCATTACCTCGCCGGCGAGCTGCGCCAGTCGCTCGCCGACTGCGACGAGGTGCTCCGCCGGAACCCGGCGCACTTCGGCGCGCTGTCGGGCTACGGCCAGATCTACTTCCAGCTCGAGGAGTACGACAAGGCCATCGCCTGGTGGCGGCGCGCGCTCGCGGTGAATCCCAACATGGTCGGCGTGGAGATGAGCATCAAGGGCGCCGAGGCGCTGCTCAAGGAGCGCCGCGCCCGCACCATCTAGAGCCGCGCCAGCAGCTCCTCGATCGCCGCCGCCGCCGCGAGCGGCTGCTCGAACGGGAACAGGTGCCCGCCGGGCACGCGCAGCTTGAGGAAGCGCGGCCCGCGCATCGCGCGCATGCCCACCCGCCGGATCACGTCCGATTGCTGCCCGCCGATGAAGCCGGCGGGCACCTTCAGGTCCTTCAGGCTCGCGCACATGCCGTGCGGGATGGTGCGGTAGATGCGGTATTCGATCTCGGGATCGATGCGCAGCCGGTAGTGCCCCGGCCGGCCCACCAGGCCGTGCCGCACGTAATCCGCCAGGCACTCGTCCGTGAAATGCCGGAACAGCCGCCGGCTGCGGAAATGCGCCTTCGCCTCCTCGCGGCTCGCCCATTCGCTCCTGCGCTCGCGCGTCATGCCGGCGGGCGTGACGCGGTCGACGATGCCAAGCCGCTTCGCCGCGCCGAGGCCGCGGGCGCGCAAGCCGCCGAGGACGGGGGCATCGAGCATGACGATGGCGCGGAACAGCCCGGGCCGGCGTGCCGCGGCGAGGAAGCTCAGGTACGCGCCGAGGGAGTGCCCGACCCCGAACACGGGCGTGCCGCCGTACTCCCGCTCGAGCGTATCGATCAGCTGCTCGACCAGGTGGGGCCAGCCCTCGCTGGGCGGATAGCGCGGGTCGGTGCCCAGCGCCTCGATCCAGCCGATGCGGTAGCGGCGCGCGAGCGGCTCGAGCATCGCCGCATAGCAGGGGGCGGGAAAGCCGTTGGCATGCGAGAAATGCAAGACCGCCTTGCTCACGCGGCCACTATAATCCGCCGCCATGCCGCACGCGGCCATTGACATCCACACCCACATCCTGCCGCCCGGCTGGGACGACTGGGCGGTGCGCTACGGGGTGCAGGGCTGGCCCGCCTGCCGGCTGCACGACGCCTGCAACGCCACGATCTATCTCGGCGAAAAGGAGTTCCGCCGGATCGACGAGCGCAGCTTCTCCCCGGCGCGGCGCATCGCCGACATGGACGCCGAGAGGATCGGACTGCAGATGATCTCGCCGGTGCCGGTGATGCTGTGCTACTGGGGCGCGCCCGAGGCCACCGACGCCTTCGCCCGCATGCAGAACGACTTCATCGCCGACGTGGTGCGCAAGCACCCGGGGCGCTTCGTCGGCGCGGGCACGGTGGCGCTGCAGGACGCGAAACTCGCCATCCGCGAGCTCGAGCGGCTGAAGAAGATGGAATTTCCCGCGGTCGAGATCGGCTCGCACGTCAATGGCCGGGACTTCGACGACCCGCAGCTATTCGATTTCTTCGCCGCCGCCGAGCAGCTCGACATGGCGCTGTTCGTGCATCCGCAAGGCCCCTCCATCGGCCAGGAGCGCATGGGCCAGTACTACCTGCCGTTCATGGTGGGCTACCCCTCCGACTCGGCGCTCGCGGCCGCGCGGCTCATCCTCGGCGGGGTGCTGGAACGGCTGCCGCGCCTGCGCGTGTGCTTCGCGCACGGCGGCGGCGCCTTCCCCGCGACCCTCGGGCGCCTGGATCACGGCCACCGCGTGCGTCCGGAGGCAAAGAAGTTCATCGCGCTGCCCCCGTCGCACTATGCGCGCAGCCTGTACTTCGATACGCTCACGCACGATGCGAAGATGCTCGCCTTCCTCCTGGAGAAGTTCGGCTCCGAACGCGTCATGATCGGCAGCGATTATCCCTTCGACATGGGCGTCGAGCACCCGCTCGCGCAGCTGGAGGGCGTGCCCCTGAACGCCGCCGACGCCGACAACATCACCCACAAGACCGCCCGGCGTTTCCTGCGCCTTTCCTGAAAGAAGAGGAGACCAAGATGAGACCGCTCGCCGCCCTGCTGCTCGCGCTGGCCGCCACGCTGGCGCAGGCCCAGTCCTACCCCACCCGGCCGATCACCTTCGTCGTGCCGTTCGGCGCGGGCGGCCCGGCCGACATCTACGCGCGCTTCCTCGGCCAGCGCATGCAGGCCTCGCTCGGCCAGTTCGTGGTGGAGAACCGCCCCGGCGGCGGCTCGGTGGTCGGCTCGAACGCCGTCGCCCAGTCGGCGCCCGACGGCTACACGCTGCTCGTCATGTCCAACACGCACACGGTCAACGAGACGCTCATCCCGAAGAAGCCCTTCGAGCTGATGCGCGACTTCGTGCCGGTGGCGCCGATCAACTACTCGGACCTGCTGCTGGTCGTGCATCCCTCGGTGGGCGTGAGCGACGTGAAGGGGCTCATCGCCCTCGCCAAGAGCCAGCCCGGCAAGCTCAACTACGCCTCCTCCGGCCCGGGCACGCCGTACCACATGGCCGGCGAGCTCTTCAAGTCGCTGGCCGGCGTCGACGTGCTTCACATCCCGCACAAAGGCAGCGACGGCGCGCGCCTGTCCATCCTCTCCGGCCAGGTGCAGATGATGTTCGACGCCATCACCACGATGTCGGCGAACGCGCGCGCCGGCAAGGTCAAGGCGCTGGCGACGAGCGGCCGCACGCGCTCGGCGATCATGCCGGAGGTACCGACCGTGGCCGAGGCCGGCGTGCCCGGCTACGAGGCGACGATCTGGCTCGGCGTGGTGGCCCCGAAGGGCACGCCGAAGGAGATCGTGGAGCGCTTGAACGCCGAGATCACCAAGGTGACCTCGAGCGCGGAGGTGAAGGAGGCGTGGGCCAAGCAGGGCGCGAGCCCGCTCGCCATGAATCCCGCGGAATTCGAGCAGTACCTGATCGCCGACATCGCCAAGTGGCGCAAGGTGATCACCGACGCGGGCATCAAGCGCGACTAGACGTAGTCCTTGGAGGCCGCGTCGGCGTCGACCGGGCGGCCGACCAGGAATCCCTGCACGGCGTCGCAGCCGAGCGCCGCGAGCTGCTCGCGCTGCGCCTCGGTCTCCACGCCCTCGGCGACCACGGCCAGGCCGACGGCGTGCGCCAGGCCGACGATGCCGCCGAGCAGCGCGGCCGCGCTCTGCGACGTGGGCGCGCCGGCCACCACCGTGCGGTCGATCTTCAGCCGGTCCACCGGCAGCTGGCAGAGCGCCGGCAGGCTGCACGGCCCGGTGCCGAAATCGTCGATGGCGAGCGACACGCCGGCGTCGCGCAGCTTCTTCAGCGTGCTCGCGGACACGTCGGGCTGGTGCATGACGGTGGCCTCGCTCACTTCCAGCGCCAGCAGCCCCGGCGGCAGGCCGCTGTCGGCGAGCACGCGCCGCACCCGCTCGATCAAGCGCGCATCGTGGAACTCGCGCGCCGACAGGTTCACCGCCACCTGCACGCCGTGCTCGATGCCGATGAACGTGCCCCAGCGGCAGGCCTCGCCCAGCACCCAGTCGCCGATGCCCAGGATGAGGCCGGTATCCTCCGCCACCTGCAGGAAATCGCCCGGCGCCACCAGCCCTTGCTGCGGGTGCTGCCAGCGCAGCAGCGCCTCGTGCGCCACCACCGCGCCGTCCTTGAGCCGCACGATCGGCTGGTACTGCACCAGCAGCTCGCCCCTGGGCACGGCGACGCGCAGCTCCGACTCGAGCGTCACGCGGCGCGACGCGGCGAGGTTCATCTGCTCGGTGAAGAACTGGTAGCGCGCGCGCCCCGATTCCTTGGCGTGGTACATGGCGGCGTCGGCGTTCCTCAGCAGCATGTCGGCGTCGCGCCCGTCCTCGGGAAAGACCGCGATGCCGATCGAGGGCGTGACCGTGAGCTCGCGGTCGGCCGCCTGCACCGGCTGCGACAGGGTCTCGATGATCTTGGCGGCCACGCTCGCCACGTCGCTCGAGCGCCGGGTCTCGGGCAAAACGACCACGAACTCGTCGCCGCCCACGCGGCACACGGTGTCCACCTCGCGCAGCTGGGCCACCAGCCGGCGCGCGACCTCCTTCAGCACCAGGTCGCCGACCGAGTGGCCGAGCGAGTCGTTGATCGCCTTGAAGCGGTCGAGATCGACGAACATCACTGCCGTCTGCCGGCGGTTGCGCTGGCTCAACGCCAGGGCCTGCGTGAGGCGGTCTTCCAGCAGCCGCCGGTTCGGCAGCCCGGTAAGCGCGTCGTGGTCGGCGAGGTGCTGCGCGCGCTCCTGCGCTTCGCGCAATTCCGACGTCCGCTCGGCCACCATGCGTTCCAGGCCTTCGCGCGCCGCGTGCTCCGCGGACACGTCGTCGTAGATCCAGATCGAGCCCTCGAGCGGCTGCGCGGCGTCGATCGCCTTGCCCACCAGCTTGCACCACACGACGCTGCCGTCCTTGCGCCGCAGCCGCCGCTCCACCGTGTAGGCCTCGCCCTGCGCGAGCTGCGCATAGCTCGCGCGCCCCACCTCGTCGTAGGTCTCGGGCTCGCCGTCCACCCGCGCAGTGCTCTGGCCGTTCAGCTCGCCCGGCGCGTAGCCCAGCATGCGCTCCAGCGCGCCGTTGCAGCGCTGGAACTGGCGGTTCTTGACGAAGGCGATGCCCACCGTGGCGTTGTCGAGGATCAGGTTCTGCTCGGCGAGCGCGCGGCGCACTTCCTCGCTCGCGCGCTTGCCCGCGGTGATGTCCTCGAACAGCCACACCGTCCCCTTCTCGGGATCGCCCGGCTGCAGCGCGCGGCCTGTCATGCGGCACCAGAAGCCCGTGCCGTCGCGCCGCCGCATCCACTGCTCGCGCGAATGCGTGGCGCCGGCGGCGAGCTCGGCGTAGTGCGACTCGGCCTCGGCGTACTCCTCGTCGGTGAAGTAGAACTGGCGGGTGCCGACGCCGGTCGCCTCGCCGGGGTCGTAGCCGAACAGCTCCTCGAACCTGCGGTTGCAGCGCAGCACCTTGCGCTCGCGCGCGAACGAGATGCCGACCACGACGTTGTTGAGCAGCGCCTCCTGCTGCGTGAGCAGGCGCTCGAGCTCGTCGCTCGCGCGCTGCTGCTCGGTGATGTCCTCGTGCGTCCACACCGAGCCTTTCTTGCGGTCGCTGGCGTCGATGGCGCGGCCGACGGCGCGCACCTGGATGACGCTGCCGTCCTTGCGCTTGCGCGACACCACCGCTTCTACCGCCGAGCCGGTGCGCAGCTGCGTGTACAGCTCGTCGGCCTTGCGCTGGTCGTCCGCGCCGGCGTAGAACACGGTGTCGGGCTTGCCGTTCAGCTCGCCCGCCGCGTAGCCGTACATCTGCTCGAAGCGCGCGTTGCAGCGCACGATCTTGCGGTCGCGCAGGAACACCATGCCGATGGACGCGGTCTCGAAGATCGCCGCCTGCTCGCGCACCAGGCGCGCGACCTCGTCGGCGTGGCGCTTGGAGGCGGTGATGTCCTCGACGATCCACACCGTGCCGCGCCGCGGCTCCGCGCTGCTGATCGCCTTGGCGATCATGCGCGCGAGGAAGGTCGAGCCGTCCTTGCGGCGCATCTCCCATTCGAGGTCGAGCTGCCGCCCCGCGGTGAGCACCGGCACGGCGATGCGGCCCAGGGCCTCGTAGCTCTCCGGCGAGGGATAGACGACCTCGCCCGACTGTCCGATCAGCTCCTCGGCCTTCCAGCCGAACAGCTCCGCGAACTTCGGGTTGCAGAGGAAGAACTTGCGGTCGCGCGTGAAGGCGATGCCGATCGAGGCGTTGGCCAGCACCGCGTCGTATTCGAGCTGCGTGAAGCGCGTGCGCCCCGCGTAGCTGGCCGGCGTCTGCTCGAGCTGCTCGCTGCCGGGGAGGACGCGGTCGTTCATTGCGCGGCGGCCAGCGCCCTGAAGTCGCGCGCGTACTCGCGCAGGCGCTCGACCACGTGCGCGCGCTGGCGCTCGCTCAGCGTGCGCTCGAGGTCGGCCAGCATGGCGAACAGGGCGTCGAGGTAGGCGCGATTGGCCGCGGCGAACGCCGGCTCGCGGCCGCGGTCCCAGTGCGCCGCCCAGTCGCCGAGCGCGCCGGCGCTCCTCTTCGCGCGCAGCATGGCGAGCAGCTCCGCCTGCTGCCGGCGGCGCTCGACATCGCGCAACGCCGCATTGAGCGGCGCGGCATCGCTGAACCTGCGCACGCGTTCCCGTTGAGCATCGCTCAGCTCTCCCAGCCAGTCTTCCAGCGTATGCACCAGCCGCTTCTGCCGCTGCTGCCGGCGCTCCTCGGGCGTGCCCGACAGCCACAGGCGGGCGTACCGGCGGTTGTCGTCCGCCAGGCGCCGCTCGAGGTGCTCGACCTGCGCCGGCGTCAGCCGGTCGAGAAAGTCGCCCATGGCCGCGCCCGCGCGCCGCAGGCCCTCGCGCGCCTGCGCCCGAATGGCATCGTAACCCCAAATCATGTCGTCACGGGACGCGCCGCGCGCCAGCCGCGCGCCCGCGTCCTCGGCGAGCTGCGCGTATACCGGCAGCGCCTCGGCGCGGTGCCAGGCGAGGAAGGACGCCACGCGGCCGTCGTACTCGCGCGCCTGCGCGTCGTCCAGGTCCAGGTAGTGCGAGGCGCGCCAGCCCAGCCAGGCGTCGGCGTTGTTGTAGGCGAATTCCACGGCGCTGCAGCCGGCGAGCAGCAGCACTGCGGCGAGCAGGATCGCGCGTGCCTTCACCAGTAGGTTTCCACCGTGATGTGCCCGGGCGCACGCCGGCGGTGCTTGCGCATGCCGCGCGCGGCGAG
>DATFEJ010000104.1:0-2646 GCA_035251235.1 Burkholderiales bacterium | reverse complement strand
CGGCCGCGGCGCCCGCAGCCGCTGCGGCCCCGGCAGCGGCTGCCAGCCCACCGGCAGAAGAGGCCGTGGCCGAAGGCCACGTGCTCAAGGCGCCCATGGTGGGCACGTTCTACCGCGCGGCCTCGCCCGAAGCCAAGGTGTTCGTCGAGGTCGGGCAGAGCGTCAAGGCAGGGGAGACGGTCTGCATCATCGAGGCGATGAAGCTCATGAACGAGATCGAGGCCGACGCCACCGGTGTCGTCAAGGCGATCCTGGTCGAGAACGGCCAGCCGGTCGAGTTCGGGCAGCCGCTGTTCATCATCGCCTAGCCCGGTGTTCGAGAAGATCCTGATCGCCAACCGCGGCGAGATCGCGCTCCGCATCCAGCGCGCCTGCCGCGAGATGGGCATCCGCACGGTGGTCGTGCATTCCACCGCCGACACCGAGGCGAAGTACGTCAAGCTCGCCGACGAGTCGGTGTGCATCGGCCCGCCGGCCGCGCGCGAGAGCTACCTCAACATGGCCGCCATCATCAGCGCGGCAGAGGTCACCGACGCCGAGGCGATCCATCCGGGCTACGGGTTCCTGTCGGAGAACGCGGATTTCGCCGAGCGCGTCGAGCGCTCCGGGTTCGTGTTCATCGGCCCGCACCCCGAGAACATCCGCCTCATGGGCGACAAGGTGAGCGCCAAGCAGGCCATGGAAAAGGCGGGCGTGCCCTGCGTGCCCGGCTCCGAGGGCGCGCTGCCCGAGGACGCCAAGGAGATCGTGCGCATCGCGCGCAAGGTCGGCTACCCGGTGATCATCAAGGCCGCGGGCGGCGGCGGCGGCCGCGGCATGCGCGTGGTGCACACCGAGGCGGCGCTGCTCAACGCCGTCAACATGACGCGCAGCGAGGCGCAGGCCGCGTTCTCCAACGCCACCGTCTACATGGAACGCTACCTGGAGAATCCGCGGCACATCGAGATCCAGGTGCTCGCCGACAGCCACAAGAACGCCATCTACCTCGGCGAGCGCGACTGCTCGATGCAGCGCCGTCACCAGAAGATCATCGAGGAGGCGCCGGCGCCGGAGCTCTCCGAGAAGCAGCGCGCCAAGATCGGCGAGCGCTGCGCCGAGGCCTGCCGCAAGATCGGCTACCGCGGCGCCGGCACCTTCGAGTTCCTCTACGAGGACGGGGAGTTCTTCTTCATCGAGATGAACACGCGCATCCAGGTCGAGCACCCGGTGACCGAGATGATCACCGGCGTGGACCTGGTGCAGGAGCAGATCCGCGTCGCCGCCGGCGAGAAGCTGCGCCTGCGGCAGAAGGACGTCGTGCTGCGCGGCCACGCCATCGAGTGCCGCATCAACGCCGAGGACCCGTACCGCTTCACGCCTTCGCCCGGACGCATCGCCTCGTACCATCCGCCGGGCGGCCCGGGCATCCGCGTGGACACGCACGTCTATGCCGGCTACAGCGTGCCGCCGAACTACGATTCCATGGTCGGCAAGGTGATCGCCTACGGCGCGACGCGCGACCAGGCGATCCGGCGCATGCGCATCGCGCTCTCCGAAATGGCGATCGAGGGCATCCAGACCAACCTGCCGCTGCACCGCGAGCTGCTGCACGACAGCCGCTTCGTGCGCGGCGGCACCTCGATCCACTACCTCGAGCAGAAGCTCGCGCAGGAGAACAAGCAGAAGGCGAAGTAGTGCCCTGGCTCGCGCTGTCGCTGGCGGTGAACGCGGAACAGGCCGAGGCGATGTCGGAAGCGCTGCTCGAGGCGGGCGCGCAGTCCGTGTGGCTCGAGCCGGATGGCCACCTGCACGCGCTGCTGCCCGAACGCGCCGACGCCGGCGCGGCGGTCGGCCAAGCGGCGGTCGCGGCGGGGCTCGCCGTTCCGCCGTTCGCGACCCACACCGTCGCCGACCAGGACTGGGTACGCGCCACGCAGGCGCAGTTCGCGCCGCAGTGCATCGCCGGGCGGCTGTGGATCGTGCCGAGCTGGCACGAGGCGCCGCGTGACGGCGTGGTGCTGCGTCTGGACCCCGGGCTCGCCTTCGGCACCGGCAGCCATCCGAGCACGCGCCTGGTGCTCGCCTGGCTCGTCGCTGCCGATCTGGCCGGCGCGCGCGTGCTCGATTACGGCAGCGGTTCCGGTATATTGGCGATCGCCGCCGCGAAGCTCGGTGCCGCGCGCGTCGATGCCGTCGATGTCGACCCCGATGCGCTGGCTGCCACCACGGACAATGCGCGCGCCAACGCGACCGGGGTCGGCGCGTTCGCGCCGGAGGACCTGCCGCCCGGCGATTACGACATCGTGGTAGCCAACATCCTCGCCCAGCCCCTCATCGTGCTCGAACCGCTGCTGGCCGCGCGCACGCGCCGCGGCGGGCGCATCGCGCTGGCCGGAATACTGCAAGCACAGGCAGGCGAGGTGGTCGAGGCCTACGGCGCGCACTTCGACGCGCGGGTGGCCGCACGCGAGGAAGGCTGGTCGCTGGTAGAAGGGCGGCACCGGTGAACGTTCTGGTCACACGCTGCCCCATGTGCGGTACGACCTTCCGCGCCCTGCCGGCACAGCTGCAGGCACGCAGCGGCATGGTGCGCTGCGGCAAGTGCGCGGCGATCTTCGATGCGGTCGCCAACCTGGTCGAGGAGGCCCCCGAGCCCGCCAAGGCGGA
>DATFEJ010000162.1:0-2040 GCA_035251235.1 Burkholderiales bacterium | reverse complement strand
GCTGCTCGTGGACATTGCGCTGCGCGCGGCGTTCGATTCGGCGCTCGACCTCGGCACCGGTTCGGGCGCGCTCGCGCTGGCGCTCAAGCGCCAGCGGCCCGCGGCGCGCGTCGTGGCGGTGGAGCGCAGCGCCGCCGCCCTCGCGGTGGCGCAGAGGAACGCACGCAAGCTCGGGCTGGAGGTCGAGCTGCGCCACGGGCTGTGGTTCGCGCCGCTGGCCGGGGAGCGCTTCGACCTGGTGGTCTCGAATCCCCCTTACGTCAGCGAGGGTGATGCCCACCTGGACGAAGGCGACTTGCGCTTCGAGCCCCGCTCGGCGCTGGTCGCGGGCCCGGACGGGCTGGAATCGATCCGGGAGATCGTGCGCGATGCGCCGGCGCACCTCGCCCCGGGCGGCAGGCTGCTGCTCGAGCACGGCCTAGGGCAGGACGCAGCGGTCAGAAGCCTGCTTTCCCAAGCGGGTATTGAAGACATCGCCACCTGGCCCGACCTCGCAGGCATTGCCCGGGTCTCGGGCGGGAGACTAAAATCATGACCATGGACACCCAGCAACGCATCAAAGAGCAGGTCGAAGCCAACCCGGTGGTGCTGTACATGAAAGGCACGCCGCAGATGCCGCAATGCGGCTTCTCGGCGATGGCCGTGCAGGTGCTGCAGGCCTGCGGCGTCAGCAGCTTCGCCACCGTCAACGTGCTCGCCGATCCCGAGATCCGCCAGGGCATCAAGGAGTTCGCCAACTGGCCGACGATCCCGCAGCTGTACGTGAACGGCGAGTTCGTCGGCGGCGCGGACATCCTGCGCGAGATGTACCAGTCGGGCGAGCTGCAGAAGCTGCTCGAGCCGGTCAAGCAGGCCTAGACGCCCGACAGCCGGGCGTTGGCGAGCGTCAGGCGCTCGACCAGGATCTCCAGGAAGGCGCGGTCGAACTTGGAGCGGCAGGCGTCCGAGGCCTGCGCGAGCTTCTGCGTGGGCACCGAGATGATCCTGGATTCCTTGGTCACCGTGACGTCGGCGCCGCGCAGCTGCTCGTCCTTGGCGAGGTAGGCCATCTCGCCGAAGCACTCGCCCGCCTGCAGGTGGGTCAGCGTCCTGCCCTTGCGCGACACGCGCACCTCGCCCTGGGCGAGGATGCAGAAGAAGTTCCCCGCCTCGCCCTCCTGCATCAGCACTTCCCCGGTGGCGGCCGCGCGCCAGTGCGAGATGCGCGCCACCTCCCAGAGCTCGGCATCGGTGAAGTTGCCGAAGAACGGGAGCTTGCGCAGCGTCTCGAACTTGTCGGAGTCGGCGAAGGCCACGCGCTCGGCGCCCAGGCGCTCGTTGCGGAACACTTCCGCCAGGTCGAGCGAGAACTCCTCCCAGCCGGCGTAGCGCTGCGCGAGGTCCTTCGCCATCGCGCGCTTGACGATCGCGTCGAGCGACGCCGGGATCTGCGGGCGGTAGGCCGAGGGCGGCTGCGGCTCGACGTTGGCGATCTGGTAGATGAGGGTGAAGTTGTTGGTGCCCTGGAACGGCAGGCGCCCGGCGAGCAGCTGGTAGAGCACGACGCCGAGCGAGTAGATGTCGGTGCGGTGGTCGAGCGCGTGCTCCTTCACCTGCTCGGGCGACATGTAGGCCGGCGAGCCGATGGCGGTGATCTGCGTGACGTCGCCGCTGGCGATCAGCGCCGCGCCGAAGTCGGTGATCTTCACCTCGCTCTCGCCGGTGAGCAGGATGTTGGCCGGCTTCAGGTCGCGGTGCGTGACGCCCAGCCGGTGCGCGTACTCGAGCGCCCGGGTGCACTTGAAGATGACCTCCACGATGCGGTCGAGCGGCAGCAGGTCCTGCGCGTCGCCGTGGCGCTCCAGGGTCCCGCCGTCCACGTACTCCATGACGATGTACTGCTGGCCCTCGTCGGCCACCGCGTCGTAGATCTGGCAGATGTGCGGGTGCTGCAGCCGGCCGGCGAGCGAGGCCTCGGTGATAAAGAGCTTACGGTACAGCCGCGCCTTGTCCTTGCTCTGGAACGCCTCCGGCACCACCAGCTTGACGGCGACCTGGCGG
>DATFEJ010000215.1:0-8284 GCA_035251235.1 Burkholderiales bacterium | reverse complement strand
CAAACTATGTCCGGCGGCGCAAGCCGCGCGTTGAGACAGTGGTGCGCATCTCGCGCGACGTCGGCTACGACGGGCAGCGCTCCAACCCCGTGACGTGCTGGCTGCGCAACCGCCGCGTCGCGCGCGATGGCCGCGACGTCGGCCGCTCGCTCGCCGAGCTCGAGCGGCTGCTCGCATATACAGGATGAGACCCTCGCCTATACAGGATGAGACCATGGGCAAGATCCGACATATCGCCATCACCGCCGAAGACCCGTTCGTCACTGCAGAGCTCTTCAAGAAGGCGCTCGGCCTCGAAGAGATTTCACGCGGCGACAGCGACCTCGCGCGCGAGGTGTACCTCACCGACGGCTACATCAACCTGGCGATTGTCTGCTGGAAACGCACCAAAGAAACCCCGAATCCCTACCCGGATGGCTACGGTCTCGACCACTTCGGCGTCCACGTCGAGGACCTCGAGAGCGCGGAAGCGCGCGCCCGCCAGGCCGGCGCCATTTCCCAGCCGCCGCCGCCGGTGGACCTTTCGAAGCTCACCGGGAACACGATCTTCTTCGAGAAGAAGCTCAAGCTCGCCGGCGTGAAGTTCGACCTCTCCGGACACGGATGGGCGACGAAGCCCGAGAAAAAATAGCTTTAGAAGCAACCGCCGTCCGCAAGGCCTATACCAAGGACGGGCGCAGCCTCGCCGTCCTCGACGTCGAGCGCTTCACGGTTCGCGACGGCGAGTTTGTCACCATCATCGGCCCGAGCGGTTGCGGCAAGAGCACGCTGCTGCACATCATGGGCGGCTTCATCAAGGGGGAGTCGGGCGAGATCCGCGTGCACGGCCGGCACGTCAACGGCCCGGGCCCCGATCGCGGCGTCATGTTCCAGGAGTTCGCGCTCTTTCCCTGGAAGACCGTCGCCGGCAACGTCGCCTGGGGCCTCGAAGCCCAGGGCTTCAAGAAGGAACAGATCGCCGAGACCGTCGATGCCTACCTCGCGATGATCGGCCTCACCGAATTCCGCAACCACTACCCCGCAGAGCTCTCCGGCGGTATGAAGCAGCGCGTCGCCCTGGCGCGCGTCCTCGCCTTCAATCCCGAAGTCCTGCTCATGGACGAGCCCTTCGGTGCCCTCGATGCCCAGACGCGCGAAACCATGCAGGAAGAGCTCACGCGTTTGTGGGAGCGCACCGGAAAAACCATCGTCTTCGTCACCCACGACATCGACGAGGCCGTGTACCTCGGCGACCGCGTCGTCGTCCTCACCGCCCGCCCCGGGCGCATCCGCGAAGAGGTCAAGATCGACCTCCCTCGTCCTCGCAGCCTCGAGATAAAGAAGTCCTTGCAGTGCCACGAGTACCGCAATTACATCTGGGATTTGATCCGGGGCGAGTCCCGCAGCGCCTAAAGGCAGCCGGCCTGTCCGTTTAGCGTTTGCACCGCTACCCGAGTAGCCGCCTCTTGTCATCTAATTCATGTCCGGTGGCACTATGCCCGCACCGAAAACGGTCAGCGCCAATACCGGCTGCTTGCGAGCGTAAAGCGACCTTCCGCCAATGGGCGGCTTACGACCGAGGCTGTGTGAAAACGCGAGCGCTTGATTCTTCCATCGCCACGAACTCGGTGTAGCGGCCTCTGCAGAGGCTTTTCGACTCGCTGAAAAATTCCAGCAGAGAAGATTCGTCGTCTGGCGGGCTAGGTTGAGAGTTTCCACACAGCCTCGACCCGAAGCAGTAGTTGACGGTCTGCTATCGAGCATCTCGAACTAGGTTTGGTCTTATGTCCACGCTCGCAAGAAATCTGCAGAACCAGAGGCGCCGAGCGCCCGCAGGCCAACCCGGCAGCCACCTGACACCGTGAGAGCGGTCTGCAATCGATCTCACCCGGGTAGCTCATCCCCTCCTATTCGACCAGATAGCCCGCACGGGCTCGCTGCTGACGAATCTCGCCCGGATCACGCGAGGCTGCGGGTGTCATAATGTCCTTCCCCCGTGCGGGCGGGTTCGCGGTCACGCCGGCGCGGTCGAGGATTGCCTCGCAGCATTCCCCCAGGAAAGGCCAGGTTGAAATCCATTCTGCGCGCCTTCGGGCGCGCGTCGCAGGCCGTGCCGTGGAACAGCGAGGAGTCGATTCGCGAGGAGCTCTTCAGCGTCGAGCGCCTCGAGCAGCATGCCGAAAGCCTGGCCGCGGCCCAAGGCGTCGCCGCGGGATCGATCACCGGTCGCTCGCTCGCGGTGCGCCTCAAGGAGAACGAGTCCGTATTGCTCCAGGCCTATCGCGATATCGCGGGCGCGGTCGGCGAAGGGCGGGCCATTACGCCGGCCGCCGAGTGGCTGCTCGACAACTACCACCTCGTCGAAGAGCAGATCCGCGAGATCCGCGACGATTTGCCGCCGGGCTACTACCGGCAGCTGCCAAAGCTCTCCGGCGGGCCGCTCGCCGGCTATCCGCGGGTTTTCGGCGTGGCCTGGGCCTTCATCGCGCATACCGACAGCCGCTTCGATCCGGAGATGCTGCGCATCTTCGTGCGCGCCTACCAGCGCGTTCAGCCGCTGACGATCGGCGAGCTGTGGGCGGTCGCGATCACGCTGCGCGTGGCGCTCGTCGAGAACCTGCGGCGCGCGGCAATGCGCATCCGGGTGAGCCGGGCCGCACGCGAGGAAGCCGACAGCCTGGCCGACCGGCTCCTGGGCGTGAACGGGCGCGCCGCCGAGTCGGTGGCCGCGGTCTTTCGCGAGCGCGAACAGGCGCCCCTGAACGGATCGTTCGCCGTTCAGCTCGTGCAACGGCTGCGCGACCAGGATCCGAAGGTCACACCGGCGCTGCTTTGGCTGGAGGAGCGCCTCGCGGCGCAGGGCGTGAGCGCCGACGAGATCGTGTACGACGAGCACCAGAGGCAGGGTGCGACGAACGTGACGGTGCGCAACATCATCACCAGCATGCGCCTGATCTCCGACGTCGACTGGGCGCAGCTCGTCGAAAGCGCGAGCCTCATCGACGACACGCTGCGGCCGGCAAGCGGCTTCGCGGACATGGATTTTGCGACGCGCAACCTCTACCGCAGCGCGATCGAAGAGCTCGCGCGGGGCTCGAAGCTGACGGAGCTGGAGGTCGCGCAGGCGGCGCTCGCCGCCGCCGGGCCCGGGCGGGATCCTCCATGCCGCTCGCGGGATCCTTCCTCCCGCTTGCGGGATCCCGGGTACCACCTCATCGCCGGCGGCCGGCGAGCTTTCGAGCGAAAGATCGGATTCCGCGCGCCCCTGCAGAACTGGCCCAGCCGGTTCAATGCCTCGATCGGCCTCGGCGGCTATATCGGCGCGGTCGCCGCGCTCGCCGTCGCCGTTATCGCCTTGCCGCTGTTCCTGTTGAACGAAGCGCAGATCGACATCGCCTGGCTGGCCGTGCTCGCAGCCCTCGGCGTGATCCCGTCGATCGATGCCGCCATGGCGCTCGTGAACCGCGCCGTCACGCGAGGAGTACGCGCGACGATCCTGCCGGGCCTCGCGTTGCGCGAAGGCGTGCCTGCGGAGCTGCGCACGCTGGTCGCCGTGCCGATCCTGCTCTCGACGCGTGAGGCGCTCGAAGAGCAGATCGAGCGCCTGGAGATCCACTATCTCGCGAGCCCGGAAGACGAGCTGCATTTCGCGCTGCTCTCGGACTGGACCGACGCCGACGAGGAGAGCATCGAAGGCGACGAAGCGCTCGTCGAGGCGGCGGCCGCGGGCATCGCCCGGCTGAACCGGCGCCACGGGCCAGCCGCCGGCGGCGAGCGCTTCCTCCTGCTCCACCGCCGCCGCGTGTGGAACCAAGGCCAGCGGCGCTGGATCGGGTGGGAGCGCAAGCGCGGCAAGCTCCACGAGCTGAACCGGCTGCTCCGCGGCGCGGCCGATACCACGTTTATCAAGCCCGCCGTGCCGGCCGGCGTGCGCTACGTCATCACGCTCGACGCCGATACACGCTTGCCGCGCGAAGCCGCGCGCCGCCTGATCGGCAAGATGGCGCATCCGCTCAACCGGCCGCGGCTCGATGCCGGCAGCCGGCGCGTCGTCGAGGGCTACGGCGTGCTGCAGCCGCGCGTGACGCCTTCGCTGCCGATCGGCCGCGAGGGCTCGCTCTTCCAGCGTATCTTCTCCAGCGCGAGCGGCATCGATCCTTACGCGGCGGCGGTATCGGACGTGTACCAGGATCTTCTCGGCGAAGGCTCCTATACCGGCAAGGGCATCTACGACGTGGATGCCTTCGAGGCCGCGCTCGACGGCCGTGTGCCGGAAAGCACGCTTCTCAGCCACGATCTGTTCGAAGGGACCTTCGCGCGCGCCGGCCTCGCTTCCGATATCGAGGTGGTCGAGGAATTCCCGTCGCGCTACGACGTGGCCGCGGCGCGCCAGCACCGCTGGACGCGCGGCGACTGGCAGTTGCTGCCGTGGATTGTCGGCCGCGCGCGCGCGCTGCCGCCGCTCGGGCGCTGGAAGACGCTGGATAACCTGCGCCGGTCGCTGTCGGCGCCGGCGAGCCTCGCGGCGCTCGTGGCCGGATGGATGCTGCCGCTGCAGGCCGCGCTCGTCTGGACCGGGTTCGTCGTGTCGACGATCGCGCTCGCGACGCTGCTTCCTGTGCTCGCCGCGATCGTACCGCAGCGCGCGCGGATCACGCTGCGCAGCCACCTGCACGCGCTCGCCGCCGACCTCCGGCTGGCACTCTTCCTCACCGGATTGCAGGCCGCGTTCCTCGCGCACCAGGCTTGGCTGATGGCCGATGCGATCGCAAGAACGCTCTATCGGCTGCTCGTCAGCCGCCGGCATCTGCTCGACTGGGTCACGACGGGCCAGGCGGCCGTCAGCCGCCGGCTCGACCTTCCTGGGTTCTACCGGCACATGATCGGCGGCGTCGTTCTCGCCGTGGCGGCGGCGCTCGTCGCGTGGTGGAGCGCAAGCGAGGCGTGGCCGGCGGCGTTGCCGTTCGTGCTCGCATGGACCGCGTCGCCGGCGCTCGCGCGATGGACGAGCCTATCGCCGCGCGGCGCGGGGCAGGTGCCAGTCTCGCCGGCCGACGCCCTCGCGCTGCGCCGGGTCGCGCGCCGCACCTGGCGCTACTTCGAGACCTTCGTGACGGCGACGGACCACTGGCTGCCGCCCGACAATTTCCAGGAGGACCCGAAGCCGGTCGTCGCCCACCGCACTTCGCCCACCAATCTCGGCCTCTACCTCCTTTCCGCGGTGAGCGCGCGCGACTTCGGATGGGCGGGGACCACCGATACCGTCGAGCGGCTGGAAGCGACGCTCGCCACGATGGGCAGGCTCGCGCGCTTCCGCGGCCACTTCTACAACTGGTACGACACGCGCGATCTGCGGCCGCTCGACCCGCAATACGTCTCTTCGGTCGACAGCGGCAACCTCGCCGGACACCTGATCGCGCTCGCGAATGCGTGCCGCGGGTGGATCGGCGCTCCCGCGGCCGGTGCCGAGTGCCTCCCGGGCATCGAAGATGCGCTCGATCTCACGCGCGCAGCCCTGCGCGCGCTTCCCGGCGACCGGCGCACGCAGACGATCGCGCGCGATCAGCTCGAGGCCGCGCTCGACGCGCTCGCCGCCGTGCTCGGCCAGGGCCTCGGCGAGGCCGGTCCCCACGCCGCGACCATGGTCGACATCGCCCGGGCGCTCGCCAGCGAGCGCGGCGACGAGGCCGGGGCCGAAATGCTGTTCTGGGCCGAGGCCACGCGGCGCTCGATCGAGAGCCACCGCCGCGACCTCGTGCCGGCCGCCGATCGCGCGCTCGAGCGGCGTATTGCGACGCTCGAAGAGAGCGCGCGGGCCATGGCCGGTGCGATGGACTTCGGCTTTCTCCTCGACCGCGAGCGCAGGCTGCTCTCGATCGGCTACCGCGTAGCCGAAGGCCAGCTCGACCCGAGCTGCTACGATCTGCTCGCCTCCGAGGCGCGCCTCGCGAGCTTCGTGGCGATCGCCAAGGGCGACGTCGCCTCGCGGCACTGGTTCCGGCTCGGGCGCGCCGTCACCCCGATCGGCCATGGCGCAGCGCTCATCTCCTGGTCGGGATCGATGTTCGAGTACCTGATGCCGTCGCTCGTCATGCGCGCGCCGGCCGGGAGCCTCCTCGAGCAGACCAGCCGCCTGGTGGTGCGACGGCAGATCGCCTACGGCGCCGAGCTCGACGTGCCCTGGGGCGTCTCGGAGTCGGCCTACAACGTGCGCGACCTCGAGCTCACCTACCAGTATTCGAACTTCGGCATTCCGGGCCTGGGCCTGAAGCGCGGGCTGGGCGAGAACGCCGTGATCGCGCCTTACGCGACGGCGCTCGCGGCGATGGTCGACCCGGGCGCCGCGGCGCGCAATTTCGCCCGGCTCGGAGCCGCCGGCGCGCTTGGGCGCTACGGCTTCTACGAGGCGCTCGACTACACGCCGGCGCGCCTGCCCGAGGGAAAGAAGGTCGCGATGGTGCAGGCCTTCATGGCCCACCACCAGGGCATGACCGTGGTCGCGATCGCCAACGCTCTGCTGGACGGCAGGATGCGGGCGCGGTTTCATGCCGAGCCCATCGTCCAGGCGACCGACCTTTTGCTGCAGGAACGCACGCCGCGCGACGTGGCGCTGGCCCATCCCAGGGCCGAGGAAGTGAAGACCGCGGCCACGGTGCGCGAGCTCGACCTTCCCGTGGTGCGGCGCATCCGCTCGCCCCACGACGCCACCCCGCAGGCGCACCTGCTGTCGAACGGCCGGTACACGGTGATGCTCAGCGCCGCCGGCTCCGGGTACAGCCGCTGGGGCGATGTCGGCATCACGCGCTGGCGCGAAGACGCTACCCGAGACGACTGGGGCAGCTACATCTTCCTGCGTGACGTGCAGAGCGGCGCGGTGTGGTCCGCGGGCTACCAGCCGAGCGGCGTCGAGCCCGAGCGCTACGACGTCATGTTCACCGAAGACCGCGCCGAGCTGGTGCGGCACGACGGCACGCTCACCACGATCCTCGATGTGATGGTTTCGCCAGCCGACAACGCGGAAGTGCGCCGCGTGTCGGTCTCGAACGGGGGCAGCCGTGCGCGCGAGATCGATCTCACCTCGTACGCCGAGCTCGCGCTCGCGCCGCCGGCGGCCGATGCCGCCCACCCGGCCTTCTCCAAGCTCTTCGTGCAGACCGAGTATCACGCCAAGGCCGGCGCCATCCTCGCCACACGGCGGCGCCGCTCGCCCGGCGAGCCCGAGATCTGGGCGGCGCATCTTGCCGTGGTCGAAGGCGAGGCCGTGGGCGAGCCGCAGATCGAAACCGACCGCGCCCGTTTCCTCGGCCGGGGCCGCGACATCCGCACGCCGATGGCCGTGGTGGACGGCCTGCCGCTCTCCAACACCACGGGCCCGGTGCTCGATCCCGTTTTCGCGCTGCGCCGCCGCGTGCGCATCCCGCCGGGCCGCACGGCGCGCGTCGCCTTCTGGACGCTCGTCGCGTCCTCGCGCGGCGACGTGCTGGATCTCGCCGACAAGCACCAGGATGCCAAGGCCTTCGAGCGCGCGGCCACGCTGGCGTGGACCCAGGCGCAGGTGCAGCTAAGCCATCTCGGCGTCGAGCCCGACCAGGCGAGCCTGTTCCAGCGTCTCGCCGGCCACGCGCTCTACGCCGACCCCTCACTGCGGCCTTCGCCCGACACCCTGCGCCGCGGCGGCGGCGCCGCTCCGGCGCTGTGGGCGCAGGGCATCTCGGGCGACCTTCCAATCGTCCTGGTGCGCATCGACGCCGTCGAGGACATCGCCCTCGTGCGCCAGATGCTGCGGGCCCACGAGTACTGGCGGATGAAGCAGCTTGCGGTCGATCTCGTGATCCTGAACGAGCGCGCGTCGTCCTACATCCAGGACCTCCAGATCGCCCTGGAGACGCAGGTGCGCACCAGCCAGTCGCGGCCGCAGGTCGGCGCGGACATCGCGCGCGGCTCGGTATTCGTGCTGCGCTCCGATCTCATCTCGATGCAGACGCGAGACCTGCTTCTCTCCATGGCCCGGGCGGTGCTCGCCGGGCGCCGCGGCACGCTCGCGGAACAGCTCGATCGCCTCCAGGCGGAGAGCGCCGCGCCGCCGCCGCGGCGCACACCGAACGCGGAACCCGCGCAGGGCCTTGCGGCCCGGCCGAAGCTCGAGTTCTTCAACGGGCTCGGCGGGTTCGCCGCGGACGGGCGCGAGTACGTCACGATCCTCGAAGCCGGGCGCTGGCTGCCGGCGCCGTGGATCAACGTCATCGCCAATGCCGCGTTCGGCTTTCAGGCCGGCGTCGAAGGCAGCGGCTACACCTGGTCGCTC
>DATFEJ010000002.1:0-4545 GCA_035251235.1 Burkholderiales bacterium | reverse complement strand
AGCTCGTGCGCGTCCTTCACCAGACGCATCTCGTCGAGCGCCGCGTGCAAGTCGTGCAGCTGATGCGGGGCGGTCACGCCGGCGCGCGCCTGCGCGCGGACCGCGTTCAGCCAGCGCATGACGCGCGCATCCCACTGCGGGTCGGCACCCACCGGATACCAGAGCGCCGGCCGGTCGGCGAGCAGCGCCGCCATCTGCTCGTCGAGCTCGGCGATCGGGTGCGCCGCGTCGAAGGCGAAGCGCTCGCGCGCGCCCTCGGGCCCGTGGCGAAAGCCGTCCCAGATCTCGCGCTCGGCATTGCGCTCGCGGCAAAAGAGTAGCGCGCGCGGCTCGGCGCCGCCGGCGAGCACCAGCACCGCCTCGGGCTCCGGGAAGCCGGTGAGGTAGTAGAAGTAGCTGTCGTGGCGGTACGGATAGTGCGTGTCGCGGTTGCGCGCGCGCTCGGGCGCGGTGGCGATCACCGCGATGCCCTCGCCCAGGGCGCGCGCCAGCCGGCGCCGGCGCTCGGCGTGCACTGCGACATCCCTCAGGTCGTTTGCCTTCATGCTTGCCGTTCCTTTGCCAGCAGCGACTCGAGCTCGGCGAGCCGCTCGGCGGTGCCGACGTCGCGCCACAGTCCCGCGTGCAGCTCGCCCGAGAGCCGCCCGTGCGCGGCGGCCGCGCGCAGCAGCGGCGCGAGCTGGGCCTTGTCGCCCGCGCGCACCGGCGCCACCAGCGCCGGGTCGAGGAGCGCGACGCCCGTATAAGTGTAGCGCGGCGCGGCGGCGTTCCCCGCCGCGCCGCCGGCGAGCGAGAAGTCCCCTTGCGGGTGGTGCGGCGGATTGGGCGTGAGCACCAGGTGGCCGAGATGCGCGCCCAGGCCGCGGCGGCGCAGGGCGGCAAGGTCGAAATCGCAGTACACGTCGCTGTTCACGAGGGCGAAGGGCGCCGGCCCGAGGAGCGCGCGCGCCTGGGCGATGCCGCCGGCGGATTCGAGCGGCTCGGCTTCGCGCGAGTAGGCGATGGCCAGGCCCCAAGCTCGCCCGTCGCCCAGCCGCGCCTCGATCGCCCCGCCCAGCCAGCTGACGTTGATCACCACCTCGCGAAAGCCCGCGCGCGCGAGCCGCTCGAGCTGCCAGACGATGAGCGGCTTGCCGCCCGCTTCGACCAGCGCCTTGGGCACGCGGTCGGTCAGGGGGCGCAGGCGCATGCCCAGGCCTGCGGCGAGGATCATGGCCTTCATGCGCGCAGCTCGTCCAGGAGCCGCGCGAGCGGCGCGAGCGCGGCGTAGCGGCGCGCCGCGGCGCGCGCGTAGCCGAGGAAGCGCGGCGTGTCGGCGAGGTACTTCTCCTTGCCGTCGCGGTACGTGAGGCGCGCGAAGATGCCGAGCACCTTGAGATGGCGCTGCAGCCCCATCCACTCCAGCGCGCGCCAGAACTCGGCGAAGTCGGCGTCCACCGGCAGGCGCGCGCGCCTGGCCGCCTCCCAGTAGCGCGCGGCCCAGTCGAGCACGCGCTCCTCCTCCCAGCTGAGGAAGGCGTCGCGCGTGAGCGAGGCGATGTCGTAGGTGATGGGGCCGAGCACCGCGTCCTGGAAGTCGAGCACGCCGGGGTTGGGGTCGCAGACCATGAGATTGCGCGGCATGTAGTCGCGGTGCACGTACACCGCGGGCTGCGCGAGCGCGCTCTTCACCAGCGCGGCGCACAGCGCTTCCCAGGCCGCGCCTTGCGCGGCATCGAACGTGCGCCCCAGGTGCCGGCCCGCATACCACTCGGGAAACAGCGCCAGCTCGCGGCGCAGCAGCGCCTCGTCGTACGGCGGCAGCTCGCCGGGGCGCGTGGCCAGCTGCCACTTGACCAGCGCGGCGATGGCGTCGCGCATGAGGGCGGCGGCGTTGCCCTCGCCGAGCGCCTCGAGGTAGGTGACGGTGCCCAGGTCGCTGAGCAGCAGGAAGCCCTGCTCGAGGTCCTGCGCATGCACCTCGGGGGCGTGCACGCCGGCGGCGCGCAGCAGGCGGGCGACGTGCACGAAGGGCCGGCAGTCCTCCCGGTCGGGCGGCGCGTCCATGGCGATGAAGCTGCGCCCGTCCTCGAGCGTGGCGCGGAAGTAGCGGCGGAAACTGGCGTCGGCGGACGCCGGGACGAGGCTGCGCGGCGGGCCGCCGAGCGGCCCGGCGATCCAGCGCGTGAGCGCAGCGAGCCTGGGATCCACGGATTGCGTTGCGCCTCGCGCCGAATTGTGCGATTTTACATGCAAAGGCCGGTCTACCTTCCCGTACATGCAGCGAATTCCAGCGCGCGAGCTGGCCCGTAGAGTCGCCGGCTGCGCCGCGCTGCTGATCGCGGGCGCGACCGCCGCGCAGACGCCCGCGCCGGAGGACCCGGCGACGCTGGACGCGCAGAGCATCGAGGGCATCGCCGGCCTGGAAGTGACGGCGCGCGGCAGCGTCGAATTCCGGCAGGGCGAGTTCTCCGTGTTCGCCGACTACCTGCGGTTCAATCGCGAGTTCGGCCGCCTGGAAGCCGACGGCGGCGTGCGCCTGCAGCAGGCCGGCGACCGCTTCTTCGGCCCCAGCCTGCGCTACGACACGGCCAAGCATGCCGGCGCGCTCGAGCAGCCCTCGTTTCTCATCCGCCGCGAGCTGACGGCGCGCGGCGGCGCCGAGCGCATCGAGTTCCTCGGCCGCGACCGCTACCGCCTCACCGGCGCGCATTTCACCACCTGCGAGCCGGGCCACGACGACTGGATGCTCGAGGCGAGGGAGCTCGAGCTCGACTACGAGACGGAGGACGCGGTGGCGCGCGGCGCGCGCCTGCGCTTCCTCGGCACGACGATCCTCGGCTCGCCCTATTTCAGCCTGCCGCTCAACAACCGGCGCCGCAGCGGCCTGCTCGCGCCCCAGTATGCGCAGACGTCGAACCGCGGGGCGGAGTTCGAGGTGCCGTTCTACTGGAACATCGCGCCCGAGCAGGACGCGACCATCACGCCCACGTACATGTCCAAGCGCGGCGAGCAGTTGAAGGCCCAGTACCGCTACCTGGGCCGCAGCTTCCTCGGCCAGGCGCGCGTCGAGTACCTGCCCGAGGACAAGGTGCTCGGCGTGTCGCGCACCGGCTATTCGCTGCAGCACGAGCAGCGGTTCACGCCGTCGCTGCTCGGACGCCTGGACGTGAACCACGTGTCCGACGACCAGTATTTCGTCGACCTGTACAGCCAGGTGCGCCAGGTGACGACCGGCAACCTGCAGCGCGACGGCTATCTGCAGTACGGGCGCGACTTCGGCGGCACCGGGATCGCCGCGCAGGCGCGCGTGCAGCGCTTCCAGACCCTGCAGGACCCGCTCGCGCCCATCGTGCCGCCGTACCACCGGGTGCCGCAGGTCAATCTGTCGGCCACGCGCAACGACATGGCGGGCACCTTCGACGGGGCGCTGCCGCTCGAGTACACGCAGTTCACGCACCCGACCCTGGCCGAGGGCGAGCGCAGCCTGGTGGCGCCCGTGCTGTCCGCGCCGCTCGGCGGCCCGGGATACTTCTTCAAGCCGAAGCTCGGCGGGCGCCATGCCCGCTACCAGATGAGCCGCGCCGATCCCGGGCAGCCCGAGCGCCAGACCGTGAGCGTGCCGTGGCTCAGCCTGGACAGCGGACTGGTGTTCGAGCGCGACACCGAGTGGGCGGGAAGCCGCGTCGTGCAGACGCTCGAGCCGCGCCTGTTCTACGTGTACGCGCCCTTCCGCGACCAGTCGCGGCTGCCCCTGTTCGACACCGCGCTGGCGGACTTCAACTACGCGCAGCTGTTTTCGGAGAACCGCTTCGTCGGCGGGGACCGCTTCGGCGACGCCAACCAGATCACCTGGGCGCTGACCTCGCGCCTGGTGAGCGAGCGCGGCGTGGAAGGCATGCGCGCGACCGTCGGGCAGCGCTACTACTTCGCCGACGAGCGCGTCGGCCTGACCAGCGCCTCGGCGCTGCGCACGGCGACCGAGTCCGACTGGCTCGCCTCGATCGGCGGGCGCCTCGCGGCGCACTGGATCGCCGACGCCACCCTGCAGTACAACGCGCGCGATTCGCGCACCGAGCGCCTGGGCGTCCTGCTGCGCTACTCGCCCGAGATCGCCAAGGTGCTGAACGTCAGCTACCGCCTCAACCGGGCGGACGAGCTGCGCCAGGTCGACGTCTCCGGCCAGTGGCCGGTGAGCGCCGGGTGGTACGCGGTCGGGCGCTACAATTACTCGCTCGAAGACCAGCGCGTGCTGGAAGCGCTGGCGGGCGTGGAGTACAACGGCGGCTGCTGGGTGTTCCGCACCGTGATGCAGCGCGTGCAGGCGGCGACCGACGTGACCTCCAAGGCAATCTACTTCCAGCTGGAATTCAACGGCTTCGGCCAGATCGGGTCCAACGAGACCGTGAACCTGTTCCGCCGCAACGTCCCCGGCTACTCGGTCACCAATCCGAGCGACCGGGCGCTCGTGCCGCCGAGCCTGGGCGCCGCGCCCATGGGCGCGGAGGGCAACTGAATGCGCCGCCGCTCGGCCGCCGTGCTCGCCGTCCTCGCGCTCGCCGCGCC
>DATFEJ010000004.1:0-9775 GCA_035251235.1 Burkholderiales bacterium | reverse complement strand
CGCGCGGCGCGCGCCGGCCACTGCAGCGCGCGGTGGGCGAGCGAGCGCGCGGCGGCGAGCGTGGTGGGCTCCTGGCTGCGCAGGATGGACCAGGCGATGGGCATCGGACGAGGAGAATAGTCGCGCCGGAAGGGCCTCGCTTACAAGCGAGCGTTTAGACTCGCGCCCTCATGGCGCTCCTGACGCTCCTGGATGCCCACCTCGCCTACGGCGATTTGCCGCTCCTCGACCGCGCGGCCTTCTCCATGGAATCGGGCGAGAGGATCGGCCTCATCGGCCGCAACGGCACCGGGAAGTCCTCGCTCCTCACGGTCATCGCCGGCACCTCGGCGCTGGACGACGGCGAGCTGCGCAAGAGCGAGGGGCTGCGCGTGGCGCTCGTCGAGCAGGAGCCCAGGCTCCCGCACGCGCCCACGCTGCGCGCGAGCCTGCTGCTGCGCGGGCACATCCCTTCCATCCACGACGAGCGCGAGCGCTGGCAGCTCGAGGCGCGGCTCACCGAGTTCCTGCACCGCCTGGGGCTGGACGAGGCGCTCTCGCCCGAGGCGGCCTCGGGCGGCGAGCGAAAGCGCGCGGCGCTGGCGCTCGCCTTCGCGCTGCAGCCCGAGCTACTGCTGCTCGATGAGCCGACCAACCACCTCGACATCTCCGGCATCGAGCAGCTCGAGACCCTGCTCCTGCGCCAGCAGGCGGCGATCGTCGTCACGCACGATCGCGCGTTCCTCGACCGTGTGTGCACGAGGATCCTCGAGCTCGACCGCGGCATGCTGCGTTCCTACCCGGGGAACTACACCGCCTACGAGCGCGTGAAGGAAGGCCAGCTCGCGGCGGAAGCCGTGGAGCGGCGCAAGTTCGACAAGTTCTGGAAGGAAGAGGAAGCCTGGATCCGCAAAGGGATCGAGGCGCGCCGGACGAGGAACGAAGGCCGCGTGCGGCGCCTCGAGCGCCTGCGCGAGGAGCGCGCGGCGCGGCGCGAGCGCGTGGGGTCGGTGAAGCTTTCGCTCTCTGCCGGGCAGCGCTCGGGCAAGCTCGTGGCGGAGCTGAAGGACGTCTGCAAGAGCTTCGCCGGGCGAGCGATCGTCAAGGACCTTGACCTCCTCGTCAGCCGCGGCGACCGCCTCGGGCTGGTGGGCGCGAACGGCGCGGGCAAGACCACGGTCCTGCAGCTCATCCTCGGCACGCTCGCGCCGGATTCCGGCAGCGTGCGCCTGGGCACCAACGTGCAGCCGGCCTACTTCGACCAGATGCGCGAGGCCCTCGACCCGGAGAAGACGGTGGCGGAAACCATCTCGCCGGGCTCGGACTGGGTGGAGCTGGCCGGAGGGAGGAAACACGTCATGAGCTACCTCGCCGACTTCCTCTTCCCGCCGCGGCGCGCGCAGTCGCCGGTGCGCATGCTCTCGGGCGGCGAGCGCAACCGCTTGCTGCTCGCGCGCCTTTTCGCCAAGCCCGCGAACGTGCTGGTGCTGGACGAGCCCACCAACGACCTCGACATCGAGTCACTCGAATTGCTGGAAGCCGCGCTGCAGGACTACGAGGGCACGTTGCTGCTCGTGAGCCACGACCGCGCGTTCCTCGACAACGTGGTGACGCAGACGCTCGCGGCGGAAGGCGGCGGGTCGTGGAAGGAGTACGTGGGCGGCTACACCGACTGGGTGCGCCAGCGGCCGGCGGCGATGACCGAAGAAAAGGCGGGCTCGAAAGCGGCCGCGCGGCAGAAGGAAAAGCTGAAGCTCTCCTACAAGGAGACGCGCGAGCTGGAGTCATTGCCCAGGGAAATCGAGGCGCTCGAGGCCGAGCAGGCGGCGCTCGCCGCGAAGATGGGCGCGCCGGAGTACTTCAGGCAGCCGCCGGACGTGCTGCGCGCCGACCAGAAGCGCAACGGCGAGATCGATACGCTCTTGATGGAGAAGCTCGAGCGCTGGGAGGCGCTGGAGGCGAAGGCGAAGGCGGCGCTCGCCTAAGTACCAGCTTGGCTACCAGCCTCGACGAAGTACAGGTCGGTCAACCAGCTCCTCCCGCTTGGGATAAGGCTGAGGAGATCCCTGCAGTCGGAAAGGCTTCTCGGCACGCCATTCACGATAGGCGGCTTGGTACTTCTCGTCCTCCAGCAACTCCCTACGCAACACGTCGCCAACGCAGGCCGACAGGCTCATGCGCCGCTTTGCAGCCAGGATTCGAACGCGCCGCGCCGCTCTGTCGCCGAGTCTAATGATTATCTTCTTCATGGAATGCCTCAAACCCTCTCTACGGCGCGAAGGACCGCTTGCGGCTCCTTCGCGATTACGTTCAGCAGCACCAGCGCGGTGCCGCGCGGTTTACGGTCTCCGCGCTCCCAGTGCCTCAGCGCTCCCAGGCTGATGGCAAAGGTCGCCGCGAACTCCTCCTGCGTCAGACCTGTCTGCTCGCGCACGGCCTTCACGTCCACTTGCGGCGGGACGTGCAGCTTGAGCCCGGCGACCCGCTTGCCCTTTTGGTGCCGGATCGCCTGCTGCAATCCCCGCTTGATGCTTGCAAACGCCTTGTTCATCCGCTTCTCTCCATGCCCGCTTTGAGCACGCGGACCAATCCCGCGAGTTCGTTGCGCTCGGCCTTGCTCAAGTTGGACCTCTCGTTCTTGCCGAACGCCGTCAATAGGTAAAGCGGCATCCGATCACTGTGAAAGTAGTAAATCACCCGCACCCCGCCGCTCTTTCCGCGTCCGCCACGTGCCCAGCGCAGCTTGCGGATACCCCCGGTGCCCTGGATCAGGTCGCCGGCACTCGGGTTCGCCGCTAGGTGCCCCACTATGTCCATGCGCTCCGCGGCCGACAGAAGCCGCTCGGCGCTGCGGACGTATCCCGGCGTCTCTGCGACGGTATTCAGCCCCCGCATACTAATCCATTGGCTTAGTTTCGTCCAGCCGTCCGGGGTTTGTGCATGCATCTACAACGCATGCCGGGGGCTTGCGGTTGACGGGGTACGATCTCTTCAGGGCCCCACGTAAACTGCCGACATGGGCGTCGTCGTCGAGAGGACCATCTCGCTTCCTGCCGAACTAGCCAAGGAAGCGCAAGCGCGTGCCAGTAGCGAGGGCAAGACGCTGAGCCGCGTCGTCGAGGAGGCACTGCGGATAGCCTTCCTCCAACGCCGCAGGAGCGAACTGCGCAGGGTTCAACGCTACAGGAGCCGCAGGGCCCGCGAGCTGGGAATTGTCACCGACCAAGACCTCGAGCGCCATCTGCGCTCGAAGTGAAAATTGGACTCTGACCCCGATTTTCCAAATAGGGTCTGTCCCTATTTTCAGGCCCACATGCCGCGCAGGCGGCCCGCCACGTCCACCGCCGGCGTGGCGCCCTGCGGCGCGGCGGCCTTCTCGGGCTCGCCGAAGGCCACTTCGTCGAAGCAGCGCATCACCGCGCGCGTCATGAAGCGGCTCCTCGCGCCGTAGACGTGGCGGTCGCCCATGCGCGACTGCTGGGTGACGTAATACTTGAGCGGCGAGACGAGGTCGAGCTTGGTCTTGGCGCGCGTCATCGCCACGTAGAGCAGGCGCCGCTCCTCCTCGATCGCCTCGGGCTTGCCGGTGGCGAACTCGTTGGGGAAGTTGCCGTCGGAGACGTTGAGCACGTAGACCGCGTCCCACTCCTGGCCTTTCGCCGAATGCACGGTCGATAACACCAGGTAGTCCTCGTCGAGCAGCGGATCGCCCGCGAGGTCGGAGCTCGCCTGCGGCGGGTCGAGCGCCATGTCGGTGAGGAAGGCTTCGCGCGTGCCGTAGGTGGAGGCGATCCTCTCCAGCTGCACGAGGTCGGCCGCGCGCACTTCGGGCGCGTCGTATTTTCTTTCCATCACGGGCGCGTACCACTCGCGCACGCGCTGCATCTGGCCGGACCAGGAGGCCGCGGGGTCGGCGAGGCCGTGCATCAGCTCGTCGAAGGGCTTCGCGCCCGATCTGAGCGCCGCCCATTGCCAGCTTCCCGCCTCGAACGCAGTCCACGCGCGCTCGGCGCTCTTCGGACCCACGCCGGGCAGGAGCTGCAGCGCGCGCCAGGCCGCCACGCGGTTGCGCGGGTTGTCCGCCCAGCGCAAGACGGCCAACGCGTCCTTCACGTGCGCCGCTTCCAGGAATTTGAGCCCGCCGTACTTCACGTAGGGGATGTTGCGGCGCACGAGCTCCAGCTCCAGCACGTCCGAGTGGTGCGAGCTCCTGAAGAGCACCGCCTGGCGCTTGAGCGCCACGCCTTCTTCCCTCGCCTCCAGCACGCGCGTCACCACGTACTGCGCCTGTGCCGCGTCGTCGGCCACCGTCACGTAGCGCGGCTTCGGCCCTTCGCTTTTCACCGATCGCAGCTCCTTCTGGTACTGGCGCGAGGCTTCGTGCATGAGCGCGTTCGCCGCATCCAGCACCGCCTGGCTCGAGCGGTAGTTCTCCTCCAGCGTCACCACTGCGGCGCCGAAGCGCTTCTCGAACGACAGGATGTTGTCCACCGTCGCCGCGCGGAACGAGTAGATCGCCTGCGCGTCGTCGCCCACCACCGTGAGCCCCTGGCCGTCCGGGCGCAGCCGCGCGAGGATCTCCGATTGGAGGACGTTGGTGTCCTGGTACTCGTCCACCAGAACGTGATCGAACCGCTCGCCGATTTCCCTGGCGAGCGCCGCGCTCTCCATCATCGCGTGCCAGTAAAGCAGCAGGTCGTCGTAGTCGAGCGCCTGGTGGGCGAGCTTTCTTTCCACGTACGCGGCGAAGAGGCGCTTCAGCTCCGCCTCCCACTCCTCGCACCACGGGAACGCCTCGCGCAGCGTATTTTCCAGCGTGCCCTGCGTGTTCACGCGGTGCGAATAGATCGCGACGCAGGTGTCCTTCCTCGGAAAGCGCTTCTCGGTCTTCGAGAGCCCCAGCTCGTGGCGCACCACGTCCATCAGGTCCGCCGCGTCGCCGCGGTCGAGCACGCTGAAGGATTCCGTCAAGCCCACGGCGGCGCAGTGGCGGCGGATGAGGCGGTTGGCCACCGAGTGGAACGTCCCGCTCCAGGGCAGGCGCACGTTCTTGTGCGCTTGCGCCACGATGCGCCCCGCGCGGCGCGTCATCTCCAGCGCCGCGCGGCGCGTGAAGGTGAGCAGCAGGATGCGCTCCGGCGCCGCGCCTTCGAGCACGAGGTGCGCGACGCGGTGCGCGAGGGTGTTGGTCTTGCCGGTGCCGGCGCCGGCGATGATCAGCAAGGGGCGCGCGGGGGCGGTGGCGGCCTCGCGCTGCCGCTCGTTCAGCCTGGTGAAAGCCTCCGTCGCGCCCATGGGGCGGGACTATAGGCCATTACTGTATATCTATCCATCCCTGGGCGCGCTCGATCTCCAGCCGGAAGGCCTTGCGCCCGCCGCGCGGCGTGCGCTCCACCGACGGGCAGGTGGCGAGCAGGACCTTCGCCAGCTCCACCGCGCGCACGGCGAGCTGCTGCGCGCCCTCGCGCAGCTCCGCGCTATGCATGACGTGCTCGACGTTCCTCTCCATGTCCTCGGCCGACCAGCCGCGCGAGTGCGCGATGTACGGGAACTGCGGGAAATGAAAGCCCAGCTCCGAGAAAAAGCACAGCATCTCGCCCGCCACGCCCTGCACGTTGTCCTGGCCGCCGGTGATGACGAAGGCCGCGACCTTCCTGCGGATGAGCACGCTGTCGCGGATGGTGATCTGGTTCTGGATGCAGTTGAGGCGCTCGGCCATCTTGAAGTACAGCGCGCTCGCCACGCCCCAGCGGATCGGCGTGGAGACGAGCACCACGTCCGCCCAGTGCACGAGCGCCTCGTACACCTGGTCGAGCTGGTCGGCCGCGTCCATCTGCGTGATCGAGCAGGGCCAGGTGCAGGCGTGCGCGCTCTTGGAGTAGTAGCCCTCGCAGTTCCTGAACTTCAGCGCCGAGAGGCGGATGAGCCTCGTCTCGCACTGCAGCGCCTCGCGCGCGTGCTCGAGGCTCACCTGCAGCAGCGCGTCCGAGGTCGAGTAGCGCGGGTTCGCCTCGTCCATGTTGGTGGTCGAGATGCCGGCGACGCGGATGCCGCCGGGCGCGCGCTCGATCTTCCTTGCCAGGGGGTGCGGGTCGTGCGGCTTCTTGTTGCGCTTCGTGGGGTTGTCGATGCGCGCTTCGAGGCGCCCGTTCGCCACGCGCAGCTCGTAGGCGGGGACCTTGTCCTCCTCGAAGCCGGGCTCGCCCTCGCCCGTGCAGCGGTGGAACTTCCAGTGGTGCCAGGGGCAGACGATGTAGTCGCCCTCCAGCCTGCCCTTGCCGAGCGGGCCGCCCGCGTGGTTGCAGGTGCCGGAGACGATGCCGAACCTGCCGTCCCGCCAGGAGACCGCGACCTTCTGCCGGCCGAGCATCGCCTCGGTGAGCTCCTGCTGGCGGAACTGCTCCGCCGGACCGAGATCCTGCCACTGGGCTTTCTCAGACATGAGGCCTCCTCGGGCGCTCGCCGCCTCTCCTGGCGGATAGTCGCCCGGCGGGACCGCCGCTTACAAGCCTCAGGCGACGGCGATGCGCCTCGGCCGGCCGCGCGGGCGGTGGCGGCTCACGGCAAGGGGCGCCGCCGCGTAGCTTGCCGGCGCTTCGCGGACCTCGAAGGTAAACGGGCTGCGCACCGTGACGTCCCCGAAGGCCATGCCATCCTGCAGGTCTTCCGTAAGGAGCACGACGCAGTCCTGCAGCTGCGCGGCGGCGACGATCGTGCTGTCCCACCAGGACAGGCGGTATCGCATCTCGATCTCGCGCGCCCGGCGCAGCAGGGCCTCGTCGATGGCAAGCGGCTTCCACCCGAAATAACGCTCCGCTTCCTGCCACGCCGTATCCGGCGCGATCTTCAGCTTGCGGGTGGCGACGGCGTAGAACTCGGCCAGGGCCTGCGCGCTCGTGCGCCCCTGCCGCGCGCCCCAGAGCGAGTCGATCCACGCCTCCGCCTGCCGGTGCTTGCGCGGATCGCGCGGATCCTGGGCGTAGACGAAGACGTTAGCGTCGACGAAACACGGGCCGGTCATACAGCTCCTCGCGCTTGGGGTACGGCTCGGGCTTGCCCTTCAGGGGAAACGGCTTGCGCGCGCGCCAGGCGCGGTAGGCGGCCTCGTAGGCGTCGTCGTGGCGCAGCTCCTTGCGCAGCACCTCGCCGATGTAGCGCGAGAGGCTCATCTCGCGCTCCGAGGCGCGGATGCGCGCCAGGCGCGCCGTCTCTTCGTCCAGGGTGATGGTCAGGTTCTTCACGGCGCAAAATTACACGAAGTCCGTGTAATTAACCAGCCTGCGGCAAGTCGCCTGGAGCCAACCTCTGACCCCTCGCCCAAGCCTTTATCGCGAATGCCCGGGGCGCGGGCAGTTGGCGGGCCCGGCGTCCTTACCCGCTGATCCTCACGCGACTTCGAGCTTGAGCTGCTTCAGATCGGCCTTGGGGACGCGGCGCTTCAGGTCGAGCACCTCGATGCCGACCACCTGCTTGTCCGCGTTGAAGTCGAGCACGATGCCCGGCTTGACCTCCTCGGACTCCACGATCGTCGAGTCGTCCAGGCGCAGGTAGAGCGCATCGGCCTTCTCGTCGTAGTGCATTCTCATGGCTCGCCTCTTTGCCGCCGGTCGAAATAGGCCGTCACGACGCGGGGTGGACTGGCGGAGGCATTGTAGATCCACGCACCAACGCTTGGGGTATCCAGGAGGTTGCCGGACCCGGGAAGTTCCCTCACCCCGGCGTATGCGCGAACGTGTACTCGCCGAGCACGCGCTCGGCGCCTTCTTCCACGGCGAGCAGGCGCATGCGGTGCGTGTGCGCGGGCAGCGCACGCAGCGCCGGGGTGGATTGGGCGAGGAGCACCTCGCCCGCCGCCTCGTCGAAGGGCAGGTTCTCGACGCGCCAGCTCCGCGTGCGCCCGCCGGCGGCGTAGTCGTGCAGGACGTCCACGCGCCTTACGCCCGCGAGCGGTGCCTCGAGGCGGCTCACCACCGCGTCGTCCTCGGCGCGGATGGTGCAGTTGATGGTCTCGCCCGGCGCCACGGGGTATTCGCGGATGCGCATGCCCGCGCGCTTCATGTGCTCGAGGAAGCCCGCGGTGAGCGACAGGGCGATCGTGCCGTCGCGCACCGCGGCGCGCACGCCGCCGGCGCAGGCGGCGAGCCACTCCAGCCGCCGCGTGCAGTGCTCGCACGAAAAGAGGTGCTCCTCGAGCGGCGCCTCGGCCGCCTCGCCGAGCTCTCCCAGCCAGTACGCGGCGAGCGCCTCGAGCTCGATCGGCTTCGCGCAAGTGCTCATGGCGCCTCCCCCATGCACTCGCGCAGCTTGCCCAGGGCCCGGTGGCGGATGACGCGCACGTTGCCCGCCGAGAGGCCGAGCGCCTTGGCCACCTCGTCGCCCGCCTGCTCGGCGAAGAAGCTGAGCGACACCACCGACCTCTCGCGCTCGGCGAGCGCTTCGAGGCACTTTGCCAGGCGCTCCCCGTCCAGGGCCGGCTCGGGCGCTTCGAACACCTCCGTGCCGCCGTAGGTCTCGAGGAGCTGCTCGCGCCGCCAGGTCCCGCGCCGGATCTCGAGCACCGTCATGCGGCACATGCCCAGCACGAACGAGGCGATCCTCTCCGGCTCGCGCAGCTTGCCCGCGCGCAGGCGCTCCAGCGTCGTGAGGAGCACCTGCTGCACGAGGTCGTGCGCCGCGTGCGGGTCGCGCAGGTGCCTGAGGCCGTAGAGGCGCACGCGCGGCGCGAGCCGGCGGTAGAGCTCCGATTCGGCGGCCGAGTCGATGCGCTCGCCCGCCGCCGCAATGCGGCGCGCGAGCTCGGCGTCCTCCAGTCCTTCCAGGGGCATGCCCCGAGCATAACGGTCCTGTCCTTTCCTGGGATGTGTAACGACCGGGCGTTTCGTTACACAACCGGGGGCAACTCAACCCTTACCGAAAGGAGCTTCGCCATGATCACCAACGCAGCCAGCGGCACCAACGTCCACGAGATCGCCCCGGGCATCTACCGCATCAACACCCCGGCCGTGCTTCCCGGCGGCGCCTTCAGCTTCAACCAGTACCTGATCGCGGACGAGGCGCCGCTCCTCTTCCACACCGGCCCGCGCGGCATGTTCCCGCTGGTCGCCGAGGCGATCGGCAAGGTGCTGCCGCTCGCAAGCCTGCGCTACATCGGCTTCGCCCACGTCGAGGCGGACGAGCTGGGGAGCCTGAACCAGTTCCTCGCCGCCGCGCCGCGCGCGGTGGCGGTGGCCAGCCAGACCGCGGTCATGGTGTCGGTGAACGACCTCGCCGACCGCCCCGCGCGGGCGCTGGCCGACGGGGAGGTCCTGGACCTGGGCAGGCACGCCCTGCGCTGGGTGGACGCCCCGCACGTGCCGCACGGCTGGGAGAACGGCTTCATGATGGAGACCGCCACGCGCACGCTCCTGTGCGGGGACCTGTTCACCCAGGGCGGGAGCGGCGCGACGCCGATCACCGAGTCCGACATCCTCGGGCCGAGCGAAGCGTTCCGCGCGCCGATGGACTACTACGCGCACGCGCCGCACACCGCTTCGGTGCTGGAGAAGCTGGCGCGGGAAAAGCCGGAGGTGCTCGCGTGCATGCACGGGAGCGCGTGGCGGGGGGATGGGGCGGGGTTGATCAGGGCGCTGGCGAAGAGCCTGGGGACGAGGGAGCTCGCGCAAGCGGCGTGATGGTCAATGGCGGGCGCTGCGCGCGCTGCTAGCTGGAGGCCAACCTCGGCGCATGTGCCGGTGGCAAGAGCGATTGGATGCCGGAAACTCTCAATCAACCCGGTACCAATTCGGGGTGACCCTCA
>DATFEJ010000124.1:0-19178 GCA_035251235.1 Burkholderiales bacterium | reverse complement strand
GGCCGTCCGCGCCAGCTCTACGTCGGTGTCGCGCGACGCGACGTGCCGGCGATGGACCAGCGCTGACGCAACAACGACGAGTGGAGAGGGAGGGGAGCCTCATCCACGCTTACGGGAAGGCGGGATGGTCGTGAACGTGGCGGCCATCCCGTTTTTCCATCCGCGGCCTTGCAGGCGCTCGAAGTAGTCGCGCCACTGCGCCGGCACGCCCTGCGGGTTCTCCAGCCACTGCTCGTAGAGCTGCTCGACGAACGGCGCGTTGCCGCCGAACAGGGTCGAGCTGGCGCGGAACTGCTGCATCATGGGCTCACCTCTGGTCGATCGACGGCACTTCCCTGCGCTGCGCGCCCTTGTACAGCTGGCGCGGCCGGCCGATCTTGTACTCCGGGTCGGCGATCATCTCCTGCCACTGCGCGATCCAGCCCACGGTGCGCGCCAGCGAGAAGATGCAGGTGAACATCGACACCGGGATGCCCATGGCCCGCTGCACGATGCCGGAATAGAAGTCCACGTTCGGATAGAGCTTGCGCTCGACGAAGTACTCGTCCTCCAGCGCGATCTTCTCCAGGGCCACCGCCAGCTTGAACAGCCGGTCGTTGTGCAGGCCGAGCTCCGCCAGCACCTCGTGGCAGGTCTCGCGCATGAGCTTCGCCCGCGGGTCGTGGTTCTTGTACACGCGATGGCCGAAGCCCATCAGGCGCACCCCCGAGTTCTTGTCCTTCACCTTGGCGATGAACTCGCCGATCTTGGAGACGTCGCCGATCTGCTCCAGCATCTGCAGGCAGGCCTCGTTGGCGCCGCCGTGCGCCGGGCCCCACAGGCAGGCGATGCCCGCCGCGATGCAGGCGAAGGGATTGGCGCCCGAGGAGCCCGCCAGGCGCACCGTCGAGGTCGAGGCGTTCTGCTCGTGGTCCGCGTGCAGGGTGAAGATGCGGTCCAGGGCCCGCACCAGCACCGGGTTGGGCACGTAGTCCTCCGAGGGCACCGCGAACATCATGCGCATGAAGTTCGCGGTGTAGGACAGGTCGTTGCGCGGGTACATGAACGGCTGGCCCATGTTGTACTTGTAGGCCATGGCGACGATGGTCGGCAGCTTGGCGATCAGGCGGAACGCCGACACCGTGCGGTGATGCGGGTCGCTGATGTCGAGCGCGTCGTGGTAGAAGGCCGACAGCGCGCCCACCACCCCGACCATCACCGCCATGGGATGCGCGTCGCGCCGGAAACCCGTGAAGAAGCGGTTCAGCTGGTCGTGCACCATGGTGTGCCGCGTGACGATGTTGTCGAACTCCGCCTTCTGCTTGGCGTCCGGCAACTCGCCGTTCAGCAGCAGGTAGCACACCTCGAGGAAGTCGCACTGCTGCGCCAGCTGCTCGATCGGGTAGCCGCGGTACAGCAGCACGCCGGCGTCGCCGTCGATGTAGGTGATGGTCGAGCTGCAGCTCGCCGTGGACAGGAACCCCGGATCGTAGGTGAACACGCCCGACTTGCCGTAGAGGGAGCGGATGTCGACCACGTCCGGGCCGATGCTGCCGGTGAGCACGGGGAACTCGAGCTTGCGCCCGTCGTGCAGGGTGAGTGTCGCTTTCTTGTCCATGCGATCCCTTCCTTAGCCGGCGCGCAGCCGCGCCACGATGCCCTTCAGCCTCGCATCGTAGCGGTCGCTGCGCCCGCTGACGATGTCCCACAGGTCGTTGTCCGGCAGGTCCAGGAGCTGTGACAGCTCGGCGTCGGCCGGGTTGCGTTGCAGGTACCTTTCCAGCACCAGGTCCAGCTCGAGCAGCCCGCGCCGGCACTTCCACCGCAGCCGCTCGCGCGCCGCGCGGTCCATCACACCGACCTCTTGACCATCAGCTCCTTGATCTTGCCGATGGCGCGCGTCGGGTTGAGCCCCTTCGGGCAGACGTCGACGCAGTTCATGATGGTATGGCAGCGGAACAGGCGGTAGGGGTCCTCGAGATCGTCGAGACGCTGGCCCGTCGCCTGGTCGCGCGAATCGGCGATGAAGCGGTAGGCCTGCAGCAGGCCGGCCGGGCCGACGAACTTGTCCGGGTTCCACCAGAACGACGGGCAGGAGGTCGAGCAGCAGGCGCACAGGATGCACTCGTACAGGCCGTTGAGCTCTTCGCGCTCCACCGGCGACTGCAGCCGCTCGCGCTCCGGCGGCGGCTCGTTGTTGATCACGTACGGCTGGATCGAGTGGTACTGCTTGAAGAACTGCGTCATGTCGACGATCAGGTCGCGGATCACCGGCAGCCCCGGCAGCGGCCGCAGGGTGACGTGCTGCGGCAGGTCGGCGATCTTGGTGACGCAGGCGAGGCCGTTCCGGCCGTTGATGTTGATGGCGTCCGAGCCGCACACGCCCTCGCGGCAGGAGCGGCGGAAGGCGAGCGTGTCGTCCAGCGTCTTGATGCGCACCAGCGCGTCGAGCAGCATGCGGTCGGTCGGCTCGAGCCTGACCTCGTAGTCCTGCAGGTAGGGCTTGGCGTCCTTGTCCGGGTCGTAGCGGTAGACGGAGATTTTCATCAGTAGGTGCGCACCTTCGGCTCGAAGGTCTCCACGGTAAGCGGCTTCAGGTGCACCGGCTTGTAGGCGAGGCGGTTGCCTTCCTTGTACCAGAGCGTGTGCTTGAGCCAGTTCTTGTCGTCGCGCTCGGGGAAATCGGCGCGCGCCTGGGCGCCGCGCGATTCCTTGCGCGCTTGCGCCGACACGACCGTGGCCATGGCCGATTCGACGAGGTTGTCGAGCTCGAGCGCCTCGATGCGCGCGGTGTTGAAAACCTTGGACTTGTCCTGGATGGCGGTGCGCTGCGCGCGCGCCGCGATTTCCTGCATTTTCTCGACGCCCTTCAGCAGGTCGTCGGGAAAGCGGAACACGCCGCAATGCGCCTGCATGACCTTGCGCAGGTCGTTGCCGACCTCCGCCACGCGCTCTCCCGAGCCCGCCGAGTCCAGTCGCGCCAGGCGCGCGCGCGACAGCTCGCCCGCGTCCTTGGGCAGGTTGCGCTGCGGCCGCGGCAGGCCGCGGATGTCCTTCGCCATCTGCTCGCCCGAAGACTTGCCGAAGACGAGCAGGTCGAGCAGCGAGTTGGTGCCCAGGCGGTTGGCGCCGTGCACCGAGACGCAGGAGCACTCGCCCGCGGCGTAGAAGCCCGGCACGATCGCCTCGTGGCTGGCGCCTTCCGGGACCACCACCTGCCCCATGTAGTTCGCCGGGATGCCGCCCATCTGGTAGTGCACCGTCGGCACGACGGGGATCGGCTCGCGGATCGGGTCGGCGTTGGCGAACTTGATGGCGATCTCGCGGATGCCCGGCAGGCGCAGGTTGATCACCTCCGCGCCGAGATGGTCGAGCTTGAGCAGCACGTGATCGGCCTCGGGGCCGCAGCCGCGCCCTTCCTTGATCTCCGTGGTCATGGCGCGCGACACCACGTCGCGGCTGGCGAGGTCCTTGGCGTTGGGCGCGTAGCGCTCCATGAAGCGCTCGCCGTCCTTGTTGAGCAGGTAGCCGCCCTCGCCGCGCACGCCTTCGGTGATCAGCACGCCGGCGCCGTACACGCCGGTCGGATGGAACTGGTAGAACTCCATGTCCTGCAGCGGGATGCCGGCGCGCGCCGCCATTCCCAGCCCGTCCCCGGTATTGATGAACGCGTTGGTGCTCGCCGCGTAGATGCGGCCCGCGCCGCCGGTGGCGAACAGGGTCGCCTTGGCCTGGAACAGGCTGACCTCGCCGGTCTCCATCTCCAGGGCGGTGACGCCGATCACGGCGCCGTCCTGCGGGTCGCGGATCAGGTCGAGCGCCATCCACTCGACGAAGAACTGCGTGTTGGCGCGCACGTTCTGCTGGTAGAGCGTGTGCAGCATCGCGTGCCCGGTGCGGTCGGCCGCGGCGCAGGCGCGCATCGCCATCTTGGCGCTGCCGTAGTCCTGCGTGTGGCCGCCGAACGGGCGCTGGTAGATCTTGCCGTTCTCCAGCCGGTCGAACGGCATGCCCATGTGCTCGAGCTCGACCACCACCTCGTTGGCGCGCCGGCACATGTACTCGATCGCGTCCTGGTCGCCGAGGTAATCCGACCCCTTGACGGTGTCGTACATGTGCCAGTGCCAGTTGTCCTCGGTCGAATTGGCGAGCGGCGCGGCGATGCCGCCCTGCGCGGCCACCGTGTGCGAGCGCGTCGGGAACACCTTGGTGAGCACCGCCACCTTGAGGTTGGCGCGCGACAGCTCGAGCGCCGCGCGCAGGCCGGAGCCGCCTGCGCCCACGACGAGCGCGTCGAACCTGCGCACCGGAAGCGCCACGCTCATCTCCAGAGGATCTGCACCGTCCAGCCGAGGTAGCCGGCGAGCGCGAGCAGCACCGCGACTTCCAGGGTCAGGCGCGCGCCGATGGGCTTGACGTAGTCCATCAGGATATCGCGCATGCCGACCCACGCATGCCAGGCGAGGCTGGCGGCGAATAGCAGCGTCGCGACGCGCATCCAGCCCTGGGCGAAGAGATCCTTCCACACCGCGTAGCCGATCGGCGCGCCGTTGATCAGCACCACCAGCAGGATCACCGTGTACGCCGCCATGACCACGGCCGTGATGCGCTGCGCGAGCCAGTCGCGCAGGCCGTAGTGGGCGCCGGTGACGACGCGCTCTACCACAGCTTGGCTCCCAGCCAGGCCGTCAGCGCCAGGCTGGCGGCGAGCACCGCCCAGCTGGTGAGGCGCGCGGCCGGCAGGTCCACGCCCTTGTCCAGGTCGAGAAAGAGGTAGCGGATGCCCGCGAAGAAGTGGTGGCAGAAGGCCCAGACCAGCACGAGCAGGGAGAGCTTGACGGGGAGCAATCCCGAATAGCGCCGCACCGCCTCGAAGCCCTCCTCCGAAGCGAGGCTGCGATCGAGCAGATAGAGCAACCACACGACCGCCAGGAACAGCATGAGACCGCTGATGCGGTGCAGGATGGACACCCATCCGGGCAGCGGCAGGCGGATTTCGAACAGGAGCGCGGGGAGGCTGAGATACTTCGGCCTGGGTTTTCTTGTTGTCGCGTTCGCCATGGAAATTTGCCCGGCGCTTGGGCCGATCAACGCGAATTATAGCTCCGTAGCGCATTGATTGAGTTCCCTTTGTGCACTGCGTTTCGATCGCGCGCCGCTCGAGTGCTGGGGTAGAATTGCAGCCCTTCCCGAGCCTCGGATCCGGAGCCCCAGCAATGTCCAAAGCGCCCGTCCGCGTCGCCGTCACCGGCGCCGCGGGACAGATCGGCTACTCCCTCCTGTTTCGCATCGCCAGCGGCGACATGCTCGGCAAGGATCAGCCGGTGATCCTGCAGCTGCTGGAGATCCCCGACGAGAAGGCGCAGAAGGCGCTCAAGGGCGTGATGATGGAGCTGGACGACTGCGCCTTCCCGCTGCTGCACGGCATGGCGCCGGCCTCCGATCCGATGGTGGCCTTCAAGGATGCGGACGTGGCGCTGTTGGTCGGCGCGCGCCCGCGCGGTCCCGGCATGGAGAGGAAGGACCTGCTCGAGGCGAACGGCAAGATCTTCGCCCCGCAGGGCCAGGCGCTCGACCGCGTCGCGAAACGCGACGTCAGGGTGCTGGTGGTCGGCAACCCGGCCAACACCAATTGCCTGATTGCCATGAAGAATGCGAAGAGCCTGAAGCCCACGCAGTTCACCGCGATGATGCGACTGGACCACAACCGCGCCACCTCGCAGATCGCGCAGAAGATCGGCAAGCCCAACGCGGCGGTGAAGAAGGTCACGGTGTGGGGCAACCACTCGGCCACGCAGTACCCGGACGTCTTCCAGGCCGAGTGCGAGGGCAGGAAGGTCTGGCCGATGATCAACGACCAAGCCTGGCTTGAAGGCACATTCATCCCCACGGTGCAGAAGCGCGGCGCGGCGATCATCGAGGCGCGCGGCCTGTCCTCTGCCGCGAGCGCAGCCAACGCTGCGATCGACCACGTGAGGAGCTGGGTGCTGGGCACACCGGAGGGCGACTGGGTGAGCATGGGGATCCCCGCCGACGGCAGCTACGGCATCGCCGAAGGCGTGCTCTACGGCTACCCCGTGACCTGCAAGGGCGGCCAGTTCCAGATCGTGAAAGGCATCGACGTGTCGGACTTCAGTCGCAAACGCATGGACGCGACGCTGAAAGAGCTGCACGAAGAGCGCGAGGGCGTGAAGCACCTGCTCGGCGCATGACACCGGGAACGCGATTCAGGCAGGCATTGGCGGCGGAAAAGCCGCTGCAGGTGATCGGCGCCATCGTCGCCTACCACGCGCTGCTCGCGAAGCGCACCGGTTACCGGGCGATATATCTTTCGGGCGGCGGCGTGGCGGCGGGGTCGCTCGGCATGCCCGACCTTGGCATCTCCAACCTCGACGACGTGCTCATCGACGTGCGGCGCATCACCGACGTGTGCGACCTGCCGCTGCTGGTGGACGCGGACACGGGCTTCGGCGCGAGCGCCTTCAACGTCGGGCGCACCGTGCGCTCGCTCATCAAGGCGGGCGCCGCCGCCACGCACATCGAGGACCAGGTCGGCGCCAAGCGTTGCGGCCACCGCCCCGGCAAGGAGCTGGTGTCCACGCAGGAGATGTGCGACCGCATCAAGTCGGCGGTGGATGCGCGCACCGATCCCTCGTTCGTCGTCATGGCGCGCACCGACGGCCTCGCCGGAGAAGGGCTCGAGGCGGCGCTCGAGCGAGCGGCGAAATACGTGGAGGCCGGCGCGGACATGATCTTCCCGGAGGCCGTCACCGAGCTGGCGCAGTACCGCAAGTTCGCCGACGCCGTGAAGGTGCCGGTGCTCGCCAACATCACCGAGTTCGGCCAGACCCCGCTGTTCACCCTGGACGAGCTGCGCTCGGCGGGCGTCGCCATCGCGCTGTATCCGCTGTCGGCGTTCCGCGCCATGAACAAGGCCGCGCTCGCCGTCTACGAGAGCGTGCGCCGCCAGGGCACGCAGAAGGACGTCGTCGCGACCATGCAGACGCGCGACGAGCTGTACGACTTCCTCGACTACCACGCCTACGAGAGAAAACTCGATGAGCTCTTTGCCCGGAAGTAGCACTGCGGCTCCCAAGCCCAAGAAATCGGTCGCCCTCTCCGGCGTCGCGGCGGGCAACACCGCCCTGTGCACGGTGGGCCGCACCGGCAACGACCTGCACTACCGCGGCTACGACATCCTGGAGCTCGCGGACGCGGCGGAATTCGAGGAAATCGCCTACCTGCTGGTGCACGGCAAGCTGCCGAACGCCGCCGAGCTCGCCGCCTACAAGAACAAGCTGCGCGGCCTGCGCGGCATCCCCGCCGCGGTGAAGGGCGTGCTGGAGCGCATCCCGGCGGGCGCGCATCCGATGGACGTGATGCGCACCGCCTGCTCGGCCCTCGGCACGGTCCTGCCCGAGGGCCAGGACCACAAGCTTTCCGAGGCGCGCGACATCGCCGACCGGCTCATGGCGAGCTTCGGCTCCATGCTGCTGTACTGGCACCACTACTCGCATTCGGGCCGGCGCATCGAGGTCGAGACCGACGACGATTCGATCGGCGGGCATTTCCTGCACCTGCTGCACGGCCGCGAGCCCTCGGCGCTCTGGGTGCACGCCATGCACACCTCGCTCAACCTGTACGCGGAGCACGAGTTCAACGCCAGCACTTTCACCTGCCGCGTGATCGCCGGCACCGGCTCCGACATGTATTCGGCGATCACCGGCGGCATCGGCGCCCTGAAGGGCCCCAAGCACGGCGGCGCCAACGAGTTCGCCTTCGACGTCATCGGCCGCTACGACACCCCGGATGATGCGGAAGCCGACGTGGTGCGGCGCATCGCCGAGAAGCAGATCATCATCGGCTTCGGCCACCCCGTGTACACCATCGCCGACCCGCGCAACCAGGTGATCAAGGAGGTGGCGCGGCGCCTGTCGAAGGACGCGGGCAACATGAAGCTGTTCGACATCTCCGAGCGCCTCGAGCAGGTCATGTGGCGCGAGAAGAAGATGTTCCCCAACCTCGACTGGTACAGCGCGACCAGCTACCACATGATGGGCGTGCCGACGCTGATGTTCACGCCGCTGTTCGTCATCTCGCGCACCAGCGGCTGGTCGGCGCACGTCATCGAGCAGAGGATCGACGGCAAGATCATCCGCCCGAGCGCCAACTACACCGGCCCCGAGAACCTCAAGTGGGTGCCGCTCAAGGACAGGAAATAGGCATGTACGAATCCGATCTGACGAAGTTCATGCGCGAGTACCTCGCGCAGCACCCCGAGGAAGTCGAATCGCAGAAGGCCGGGCGCGCCATCTGGTGGGACAAGACCGCCGCGACGCGCGCGCCGCTGCCCGCCCCCGCCAAGGCGCCGCGCGCCGGCGGCAACGAGCACACGTTCACCGCGCCGCCCGGGAAGGAATGATGTCCGCGCCCATCTCCAACGTCCGTCCGAAGCCCGACAAGGTCCTCACCCTCATCGCGGACTACGCGACGAAGTACGAAGTGAAGAGCGCCGCGGCCTACGACACGGCGCGCTACTGCCTCATGGATACCCTGGGCTGCGGCTTCGAGGCGCTCGAGTACCCCGCCTGCACCAAGCTGCTCGGGCCGATCGACCCGGAAACGGTGACGCCACGCGGCGCCAAGGTGCCCGGCACGAAATTCCAGCTCGACCCGGTGCAGGCGGCGTTCAACCTGGGCGCCATGATCCGCTGGCTCGACTTCAACGACACCTGGCTCGCGGCCGAGTGGGGACACCCGTCCGACAATCTCGGCGGCATCCTCGCGACCGCCGACTGGCTGTCGCGCAACGGCCAGGCGATCACCATGCGCGACGTGCTCACGGCGATGATCAAGGCGCACGAGATCCAGGGCGTGATCGCGCTGGAGAACTCGTTCAACAAGGTGGGCCTCGACCACGTGGTGCTGGTGAAGGTGGCCACCACCGCGGTGGTGGCGCACATGCTGGGCTGCACCTACGACCAGGTGGTGAATGCCGTCTCGCAGGCATGGGTCGACGGCCAGAGCCTGCGCACTTACCGCCACGCGCCGAACACCGGGTCGCGCAAGAGCTGGGCGGCAGGCGACGCCACCTCGCGCGCGGTGCGCCTGGCGCTCATCTCCAGGACCGGCGAGATGGGCTATCCGTCGGTGCTCACGGCGAAGACCTGGGGCTTCTACGACGTGCTGTTCAAGGGCAAGCCGTTCAAGTTCCAGAGGAAGTTCGGCAGCTACGTGATGGAGAACGTGCTGTTCAAGATCTCCTTCCCCGCGGAATTCCACTCGCAAACCGCGGTCGAATGCGCCATGCAGCTGCATCCCCTGGTGAAGGACCGCATCGCGGACATCAGGAAGATCACCATCCGCACGCACGAGGCGGCCATGCGCATCATCGACAAGAAGGGGCCGTTGAACAACCCCGCCGACCGCGACCACTGCATCCAGTACATGGTGGCCGTGCCGCTGCTCTTCGGGCGCCTGACCGCGGCCGACTACGAGGACGGCGTGGCGCGCGACCCGCGCATCGACGCGCTGCGCGCGAAGATCGTGTGCAAGGAGGACAAGCGCTTCACGCGCGACTACCACGACCCGAAGAAGCGCTCGATCGCCAACGCGCTCACGGTCGAGTTCAAGGACGGCACGAAGCTGAAGGAAGTGGTGTGCGAGTACCCCATCGGCCACAAGCGCCGCCGCCAGGAGGGCATGCCGGTCCTGGTGGGGAAGTTCAAGACCAACCTGGCGCGCCGCTTCGCCCCCGCGCAGCAGAAGGCGATCCTCGAGGTCTGCATGGACGCCGCGCGGCTGGAGGCGATGCCGGTGCGCGCGTTCGTCGACCTGATGGTGGCGTGAGTGCGGCGACTCGTGCCGGCGGCGCTCGCCGCCCTGCTCGCCGGATGCACCACTACGTACGGCCTCACGCTGATGCCGCGCAGCAGCGGCGACCTGTACTACGGCGAGGCGACCGGGCAGACCGGCGGCGAGATGCAGCTCACCATCACGATTACGCCGCGCGTCTATCGCGGAACCTGGGTCGTGGCCACGCCGCCGCCCACCACCGGGTTCGTCGTGGGCGGCGTCTTCGGCAGCCGGGGCACCGGGATGGGCACGTCGGTGGTGATCGACAACCCGGCCGGCAATGACGCCAAGGCGCTGCTGCGCGCCGACGACGGCAGCGGCCTGCGCTGCGATTTCCACGGCGTGCATGGATCCGCCGGGAGCGGCACCTGCCAGGACGACCTCGGGGGCATCTACGACGTGCAGCTGAGGAGGAAGTGACATGCGCACCCTGTCCGAGCTGAAGCAGATGGTCGACGCCCTCTCGCTCGAGATCCGCAGCTACCCCACGCCCATCGCGCGCTGCGACGAGCAGCTGGCCGGGCTGCTGGAGGAGCGCGCGAAGCTGCTCGAGCAGCTGCGCGCGCTCGAGGAGCGCGAGGCCTGCGGGCCGGACGCACGATGGACCAACGACGGAGGCATGAATGCCGCATAACCTGCTCGACACCCTGCAGCCGCTCAAGGGCGGCAAGTTCTATTCCCTGCCGCGCCTGGGCAAGGCCCTCGGCCTGAAGGTGGAGCGGCTGCCGGTGTCGATCCGCATCGTGCTCGAGTCCGTGCTCAGGAACTGCGACGGCAAGAAGATCACCGAGGCGCACGTCAGGCAGCTCGCCGGATGGCAGGCCAATGCCGCGCGCACGGACGAGATCCCCTTCGTGCTGGCGCGCATCGTCCTGCAGGATTTCACCGGCGTGCCCCTGCTCTGCGACCTCGCGGCCATGCGCGGCGTGGCGCAGAAGATGGGCAAGGACCCCAAGGTGATCGAGCCGCTCGTGCCGGTCGACCTGGTCGTCGACCACTCGGTGCAGATCGACCACTACGGCACGAAGAGCGCGCTCGACCTCAACATGAAGCTGGAGTTCAAGCGCAACGAGGAGCGCTACCAGTTCATGAAGTGGGGCATGCAGGCCTTCGACACCTTCAAGGTGGTGCCGCCGGGCATCGGCATCGTGCACCAGGTGAACCTCGAGTACCTGGCGCGCGGCGTGCACAGGTCCAAGGACGGCGTCTACTACCCGGACACGCTGGTGGGCACCGACAGCCACACGACCATGATCAACGGCATCGGCGTGGTGGGCTGGGGCGTGGGCGGCATCGAGGCCGAGGCCGGCATGCTCGGCCAGCCGGTGTATTTCCTCACCCCGGACGTCGTCGGCGTGAACCTCAAGGGCAAGCTGCATCCCGCGTGCACGGCCACCGACCTGGTGCTCACCGTCACCGAGATGCTGCGCAAGGCCAAGGTCGTAGGGAAGTTCGTCGAGTTCTTCGGCGCCGGCACGGAATCGCTTTCGGTCACCGACCGCGCCACCATCGGCAACATGGCGCCCGAGTACGGGGCCACCATGGGCTTCTTCCCGGTCGACGACAAGACGCTGGAGTATTTCCGCGGCACCGGGCGCACCGACGCGGAGATCGACGCCCTGGCCGCCTACTTCAAGGCGCAGGGCATGTTCGGCGTCCCGCGCGCGGGCCAGATCGACTACAGCCAGACGCTCGAGCTCGACCTGTCGACCGTGATGCCGTCGCTCGCCGGCCCCAAGCGGCCGCAGGACCGCATCCAGCTCGACCGGGTGAAGGCGACCTTCACGTCGCTGTTCTCCAAGCCGGTGGCCGAGAACGGCTTCGCCAGGAAGCCCGAGGACCTCGGCAAGGCCTTCAAGGCCTTCGACGGCACCGAAGTGCGCCACGGCGACGTGCTGATCGCCGCCATCACCTCCTGCACCAACACCTCCAACCCCGGCGTGCTGCTCGCCGCGGGGCTGCTCGCCAAGAAGGCGGTGGAGCTCGGCCTCACGGTCAAGCCGCACGTCAAGACTTCGCTCGCGCCCGGCTCGCGCGTGGTCACCGAGTACCTGACCAAGGCGGGGCTGCTGCCCTACCTGGAGAAGCTCGGCTTCAACGTCGCCGCCTACGGCTGCACCACCTGCATCGGCAATGCCGGGCCGCTCGCGCAGCCCATTGAGGAGGCGATCGTCAAGAACGACCTGGTGTGCGCGGCGGTGCTCTCGGGCAACCGCAATTTCGAGGCGCGCATCCATCCCAACCTGCGCGCCAACTTCCTCGCCAGCCCGCCGCTGGTGGTCGCCTACGCGATCGCCGGCACGATGCTCAAGGACTTCCGCACCGAGCCGCTCGGCAGATCGAAGGACGGCCAGGACGTCTACATCGGCCATGTCTGGCCGAGCGCCGACGAGGTGAAGGCGCTGATGAAGCTCGCCATGGATGCGCCGACCTTCCGCCGCCTGTACGCCAACCTGGGCGACGCCAATCCGCTGTGGAAGAAGATCTCCGCGCCCGCCGGCCAGGTCTACAGCTGGCCTGCGTCCACCTACATCGCCGAGCCGCCGTTCTTCGAGGACTTCTCCATGCAGCCCGGCACGCCCGGCGACGTGCGCGGCGCGAAGATCCTCGGCATCTTCGGCGACTCGGTGACCACCGACCACATCTCGCCCGCGGGCTCGATCAAGCCGACCTCGCCGGCCGGCGTCTACCTGCAGGAGAACGACGTCGCCGTGGCCGACTTCAACAGCTACGGCGCGCGCCGCGGCAACCATGAAGTCATGATGCGCGGGACGTTTGCCAACGTGCGCATCAAGAACCTGATGCTGGGCGGCAAGGAGGGCGGCCTGACGCGCTACCAAGGCGAGGAAATGCCGATCTACGACGCCGCGATCCGCTACATGGTCGAGCGCACGCCGACGGTGGTGTTCGGCGGCGAGGAGTACGGCACCGGCTCGTCGCGCGACTGGGCGGCCAAGGGCACGCAGCTGCTCGGCGTCAAGGCGGTGGTGGCGCGCAGCTTCGAGCGCATCCACCGCTCCAACCTCGTGGGCATGGGCGTGCTGCCGCTGCAGTTCCTCGGCAACGACTCCGCGCAGTCGCTCGGCCTGAAGGGCGACGAGACCATCGACGTCCTCGGGCTGGACGACATCCGGCCGCAGCAGGAGCTGACGCTCGTCATCACGCGCGGCGACGGCTCACGCGTCGAGCGCAAGGTGAAATCGCGCATCGACACGGCGATCGAGGTCGACTACTACAAGCACGGCGGGATCCTGCCCTACGTGCTGCGCGAGCTGATCGCGAAAGCCGGGCCGGCGAAGGCGAAGGCGGCCTAGGGCAGGCGCGCGAGGTAGCGCGCCAGGACCTGCAGGTCGGCGTCGGCGATGCCGTACAGGGACGCCGCCATGATGGTGTCGCCGCCCGAGCGGCGGTTGTCGCGGTAGGCGCGCATCGCCTCCAGCAGGTATTCCTCGCGCTGGCCCGCGAGCCGCGGGATCTGGTCGCGCCCGCTGAAGTCCGGCAGGTGGCAGCTGCCGCAGTGCGCCTTGCGCGAGAGCTCCCGCGCGCGGCGCGCGGTGCCGGCATCCCCCTTGCCCGCGGGCGGCGGCGGCTTGAGCGCCGCAAAGTGCCGCGCCAGCGCGCGGATCTCCGCGTCCTTGATGCCTTTAAGCGCCGCTGCCATGGCTGGCGCCACCTCGCGCACGCCCTCGCGAATGAGCACCAGCTGGTTCTCCATGAACAGCTCCGGCTGCCCGGCGAGCGACGGCGTGCCCGGGATCGCGGACACGCCCTGCGCGCCGTGGCAGGCCGCGCACTGCGCGAGCCGCTCGGGCAGGGATTGCGCGCCCGCCGCCGAAATGAAAAGGGCGGTGAGCCAGGCCCACCGCCCCTTGGACTGCAGGCGCACTACTTCTTGCCGGCGTAGCTGATGCGGTAGATCGCGCCCAGCTGCTCATCCGAGACGAGCACCGAGCCATCCGGCATCTGCAGCAGGTACGCCGGGCGGCCCCAGAACTTGGCCGCCTTGGCGTCTTCCAGGAAGCCGGTCATGAAGGGCTTCACCGAGGCCTTCTTGCCGTCCTTGGACGGCCGCACGTTGACCACGTCGAAGCCCAGCTTCACGGTGCGGTTCCAGGAGCCCTTGCGGGCGACGAACATCGTGTTCTGGTACTCCTTCGGGAACATGCTGCCGGTATAGAAGATCACGCCCATCGCCGCGGCGTGCGGTCCCATCGTGGTCACGGGCAGCGTCACGCCCTTGCAGCCGTCGGCCTTCTTGAAGTCCGCGTCGAGCACGCCCTTGGCATGGCAGTACGGGTAGCCGAAGTTGAGCCCGGCCTTGGTCATGCGGTTGAGCTCGTCCTCCGGGCCCTTGTCCCCCATCCAGTCGCGGCCGTGGTCGGTGAACCAGAGCTCGCCCGTCTTCGGGTGCCAGGTGAAGCCCTGCGTGTTGCGCACGCCCGTGGCGATCACTTCCTTGCCGGAGCCGTCCGCGTTGTAGCGGCGGATCTGCGCGTACTCCTTCGGCGGCTCGCAGATGTTGCAGGGTGCGCCGAAGGGCACGTAGAGCTTCCCGTCCGGGCCGAAGGCGATGTACTTCCAGTTGTGGTGCTGCTCGGGCGGAAGGTCGAACTTGTCGGTGAGATCCACCGGCGCCACGCCCGGATTGCCCTCGATGCCGTCGAAGCGCAGCACCTTGTTGATCGCCATCACATACAAGGTCCCGCCCTGCATGGCGACGCCCGCCGGCTGCACCAGCTTGTCGACCACGACCCGGGTGGTGCGTCGGGTGCCTTCGTCGGTCACCTCGTAAACACGGCCGATGCCGCGCGTGCCGAGGTAGATCTTGCCCTTCTCTCCGCGCGCCATCGCACGGGCGCCCGGCATGCCGGTCGCCCAGATCTCGACGGCGAAGCCCTTGGGCAGCTTCACCTTGTTGATCGGGATCTCCGAGGCCGGTGTCTCGGTCATGCGGCCGGCAAGCGGCGCGAGCTTGGAGTCCGCCATCGCCGGGGGCTTGCCCTGGTGCCAGGCGGGCGGCGGCTTGGGCTGGGCATACACGGACATCGCGGCAAGCAGGGCTGCGGCCAGCAACGTTCTCTTCATGGGTGTTCCTCCTCTGGGGAGGCAGATACTAATCCCGCGGGGGCGTTTTTAGAACTGGTAGTTCGCCTGTACGCCGACCAGCATGTTGCGTTGCGGCGCGGGCTCGTAGAAGCGCCCGTTGCCGTCGTTGACGATTACCGAGCCGACGTAGGCCTCGTCGCCGACGTTGTCCACGCGCAGGAACTCGGTGATCCGCCAGCGCTTGCCGCGCTGCTCGAAGCCGAGCACCGCGTTGACCACCGTGAACGACGGGGCGAACTCGCTGTTCACGTCGTTGACGGCAACCTCGCTCCGGTACAGCAGCTCCAGGCCGACCCGCAGGCCCAGGGGCGCGTGGCGCCACGCCCCTTCGAGATACAGCTGCTCCTTTGGAACGCCCGGCAGCATCTTGCCGACTACCGCCGCGTCGAAGTCCTCCTCGAACGTCGCGTCGAGCCACGTATACGCCCCGCGTGCCTCGAACGGGCCGGCCCACAGCGATTCCGCGGCAAGCTCCAGCCCGCGGCGCAGCGTTTCCCCGGCGTTGCGGAACACGTTGCGACCCGGCTGGAGCGAGACGTCCTGAACAATCTCGTCGCGCGTCTCGATATCGAACGCGGCAACGTTGAGCCTGCCCAATCCGGGACGCACCGCCTTCCATCCGATCTCGAACTGGTCGCTGCGCGAGGGTTCGAGCGCGAAGTTGAGGCCGGTGCCGGAGTTGCGATAGGCGAGCTCGGCGAAGGTGGGCGTCTCGAACCCGCGTCCGTAGTTGGCGTACAGGCTCGTCTGCGGATCGAGGCGGTACACGATGCCCGCCACCGGAGTCGTGGTGCTGTAGTCCTTCGCGCCGCTGTCATCGGGGTTCGTGCCGACGATGAAATAGTCAGTGGACTCGAACGCCACGCGGCTCGACCGCAGCCCCGCGTGCGCCGACCAGCGCTCGGCGAACAGCCACTCGCCCTGCGCAAACACGCCGGTGCTGTAGACGACGTTGTCCTCGTCGCGCTTCAGCGCGCCCGCTACGCCGTTGTTGTTCACGTAGCCGCGCCGCCGCTCCTCCATGCGCTCGTATTCCAGACCGGCGGAGAACCGCAGCGGCCGCCCGGCCAGGTCGGCGTCCCGGAAAAGACGCAGCGCTGCGCCGCCGAAGCCCCGGTCGAGATCGACCACCCCGCCTGAGCTTAGTTCGGCCGTGCCGGCGAAGCCCAGGAACTGCTCGACATCGCGCGTGCCGCCCCAGGCGAGCGCCTGCAGCCGCGTCTGCCGGTCGATGCGGTGGTCGAGCGTCAGGCCGACCTGGTCGTGATCGATGGACTTGCGGGTGTTGAACTGAGTGGCCACCGGCACTGCTTGGCGCGGGTTCTGCGCCACCTGTGCCGCGGTCAGTCCGAGCGGGTCCTGCGTGTCCGGCTGGTGCAGGGCCATGCCCACCACGGTCAGTGAGGTATGTGCGCCGAGCGCAAGACCGATCTTGGTGTTGAGCTGGTCGCGCCGCACCGCGCTGTGGTCGCGGTAGCCCTCGGAATCGAACCTGGACACGTCCACCAGGTAGCCGACGTTCTCGCGCTGCACGCCAAACTTCGCCGCCGCGCGCCAGGTGTCGTAGCTGCCGGCGTACGCGCCGACCTCGAGCGTGGGTTCCGGCGGCGGATCCTCGGTGAAGACGTTGATGACGCCGCCCGAGGCGTTGCCGTACATCGCCGAGAACGGCCCGCGCAGCACCTCGACGCGGCCCGCCGAGCCCAGGTCGAAGGTTGCCGACTGGCCCTGCCCGTCCGGCATGGTGGCGGGGATGTTGTCGGAGATCAGCCGGATGCCGCGCACGCCGAAGCTGGCGCGCGCGCCGAAGCCGCGCGAGGAGATCTGCAGGTCCTGCGCGTAGTTCTGGCGATTGAGCACCACCAGGCCGGGCACGCGGCCGAGGCTTTCCGAGAGGTTGACCTGCGGCCGGCCCTCGCGCAGCTCCTCGGCGTACACGCGGTCGATGGACGCCGGCACTTCCAGGCTCGGCTGGTCGACGCGCGTCGCCGTCACCACCACCACGTCGTCCTGCTGCGCGAGCGCGGCGAGCGGGATCGCGGCCAGGCATGCCAGAAGGGGGCGCATGCGATTATTATGTCGGCAATCATGCCTCCCCGCGGAAGCCGCCTCGCCTGCTCCCTGAAGACCGTCGACGGCTGTCACGGCTCGTTCGACGTCACGCCGGGCGAGCAGCCGAACAGCGTCGCCGAGGTCGGCCCCGTCAAGTGGGACAAGCAGCCGGAAAAGCCCGTGCAGGAGGGCGCCTTCACGGTGATCGGCGACCTCGGCATGACCGGGCAGGTGGTGCTCATCAATTCCTACCAGTGGAAGGCGCTCAACGACGCCAAGCTGGAGAAGTTCTTCTACGCCGCCATGCTCTGGGGCAAGAGCCCGTTCAAGGTCATCGAGGACGCGCAATTGATCCTCAAGCGCGCGAAGTAGCTACAGCCGCGCGGCCAGCTCTCGGGTGAGCTGCGCCGCCGGGACTTCCTTGCAGCCGCTCGCATTCTGTCCGGACCACAGGGGCGAGAAATCGCCCGACCCGATGCGCTCGGCCCCGGCGCGCAACGGCGCGAGCGCCGACGTCGCCAGCGGGAACGCGGGGGCCGCGGCGCTGATCGGGCCGCGTTCGCGGATGAGCCGGTTGACGATGCCGCGCGCGGGCCGGCCCGAGAACACGTTGGTGAGCGCGGTGTGGCGCGCGGCCTCGCTCTTCAGCGCCGCGCGATGCACGGCGCTGGTGGTGGCCTCCGGGCACAGCAGGTAGGCGGTGCCGACCTGCACGCCTGCGGCGCCGAGCGCCATCGCAGCAGCGACCCCTTGCGCGTCGGCGATGCCGCCCGCCGCGATGACCGGCACCTTCACCTGCCGGACGATCTGCGGCAGCAGCGCGAAGGTGCCGACCTGGGTGCTCAAGTCGTCCGACAGGAAAATGCCGCGATGCCCGCCTGCTTCCAGGCCCTGGGCGATGATGGCGTGCACGCCGCGCGCTTCGAGCCAGCGCGCTTCCTCGACGGTGGTGGCCGAGGCGAGGACCTTCGCGCCCCATCTGCGCACGCGCTCGAGCAGCTCGGGCGCAGGCAGGCCGAAATGAAAGCTCACCACCGCGGGCGCGAACGGCTCCAGCACATCGGCGATCTCGTGGGTGAAGGGGGCGCGGCCGGGCCCAGCCGGGATCGTCGCCGGGTCAATGCCGTATTCCTTGTAGTACGGCGCCAATGCCGCGCGCCACGTTTCCTCGCGCCCGGCATCGGGCATGGGCGGCGTGTGGCAGAAGAAGTTCACGTTGAACGGACCCCTGGCGCTCGCCTTGAGCTTCGCCAGCTCATCGCGCAGCGCCTCGAGGCCGAGCATCGCGCAGGGCAGCGAGCCCAGTCCGCCCGCATGGGACACGGCGATCGCCAGCGCGCTCGCCTGCACGCCCGCCATCGGCGCCTGGATGATCGGCAGCTCGACGCCGAGCCGCTCGCGCAGGAATGTCATGGTGCAAGCGTACCGCGTTGTCGGGCAGGTGTGACAGCGATAGAATGCGCGCGCGGCGGACCGAGGCAGGCCCCGGTCTTGATGCCGCATGGCATCCGCCCGGATGCCTCACAGCGCCTACAGAGCCACCACTCAGGAACGGATTCCGGCAGTCGCATGACCCCCCTCGCACGCGAAGTGGCGCGCCGGCGCACCTTTGCCATCATCTCCCACCCGGACGCGGGCAAGACCACGCTCACCGAGCGGCTGCTGCTGCTCGCCGGCGCCATCCACATCGCCGGCAGCGTCAAGGCGCGCAAGGCCTCGCGCCATGCCACCTCCGACTGGATGGCGATCGAGAAGGAGCGCGGCATCTCCGTGGCCTCCTCCGTCATGCAGATGGAGTACCGCGATTGCGTCGTCAACCTGCTCGATACGCCCGGCCACCAGGATTTTTCCGAGGACACCTACCGGGTGCTCACCGCGGTGGACTCGGCGCTGATGGTGATCGACGCCGCCAAGGGCATCGAGCCGCGCACGCTGAGGCTGCTGGAGGTGTGCCGCGCCCGCAACACGCCGGTGCTCACCTTCGTCAACAAGATGGACCGCGACGGCCGTCCGCCGCTCGACCTGCTGCACGAGATCGAGTCGACGCTCGGCATGGCGGCGGCGCCGCTCAACTGGCCGGTCGGCGCCGGACGCGACTTTCGCGGAACGGTGGATCTGCGCGCCGCGCTTGCGCCGCTGGCCGCCGACGCCGCCGCGCAGGCCGAGATCGAGCTGGTGCGCGACGC
>DATFEJ010000006.1:0-5809 GCA_035251235.1 Burkholderiales bacterium | reverse complement strand
GGTGGTGGCGGTGGGGGCGGCGGGCAACAGCACCCCGGCGGGCCGGGGCGCAAGTTCCACAACCGGCCGCGTCGCGGCAGGCCGCCGCCCGGACGCTAGGGAGGTCCGATATGACACAGTACCAACCGTGGGGATTGCTGGCCGGGCGAGTGCTGCTCGCCTACGTATTCGTGGTCTCGGGATACGACAAGATCGCCGGTTTCGCCGGCACCGCCAAGTACATGGCCTCCAAGGGCATGCCGATGATCGAGCCGCTCCTCGTGGGCGCCATCATCATCGAGCTGGTCGGCGGGCTGATGCTGGCGATCGGCTGGAAGGCGCGCCTGGCGGCCTGGGCGATCTTCGGCTTCGTGCTCATCGCCACCCCGATCTTCCACAACTTCTGGGCCCTGCCGCCCGAGCAGGTGGCGCTGCAGACCATCATGTTCAACAAGAACCTCGCCATCATGGGCGGCATGCTCTACGTCGCCTTCATGGGCCCGGGCAAGCTGAGCCTGGACAAGTCCTAGGAGAATCGAGAATGACCATCACGCGCCACGATTCCGGCCCTTTGCTGTCGCTGGCCGTCGAGCACGGCAACACCGTCTACCTGGCGGGCATCGTCGCCAAGAACCTGAAGAACGACATCAAGGGGCAGACGGAGGAGGTGCTGGCGGAGATCGACCGGCTGCTCGCCAAGGCCGGCTCGGGCAAGTCGAAGCTCCTTCAGGTCACCATCTGGGTGAACGACATCCGCCATCGCGCCGCGATGAATGAGGTGTACACGAAGTGGGTGGACCCGAAAAACCTGCCGGGCCGCGCCTGCATCGAGGCGAAGCTGGCCGACCCGGCAGCCCTCGTGGAAATAATGGTTACTGCTTCGAAGTAGGCGCCATGCCGGGCGCATCGGCCATCGCCCCGCGCTTGTAGACGATCTTCTTGGTGCCGCCGTCGCAGGTGCCGACGACCTTGCCGTCCTCGGGCGCGTCCTTGTCGACGATGGTGGTGGTGAACGCCGAGACGCCGTTCTTGGTGATCTTGGCGTCGATCTCGGTCTTCAGCTCGGCGCAGTCTTTCCTCTGGGCGAGGGCGGGCGTGACGGCCAGTGCGAGGGCGAGGGCCAGTGCGGTCTTGGTCATGGATGCAATCCCCTTGTAGGTTCGAGAAGCGCGGCTATTGTGCACCGGCCGCCGCGGCGGTGAAAGAGGACTAGTACCGGCCCGTGCGGATGAAGCGCGCGATGCCGGCGGCGACTTCCGCCTCCTGCCCGATGTAGGCGTGCGGCGAGCGGCCTTCGCAGGCCGCCAAGCCAGTGTTCCTGCCACCCGGTCCACCCGTCACCGTGACCACCTGCTTGGGCGACGCCTTGATGCGATCGGCGACCCCGCCCATGGCGCTGGCGGGTGAGCGCGTGCAGGCGTCGTCCGCGTGCCCGAGGAGCAGGAACGGGACGCGAATGCGCTCCAACGGCACATCGTGCACCGTCTGCGCCGTCCACGGCATGCGCCCGCCCGTGGTGCCGACCGTGACCGCCGAGGTGAGCACGACGCCGTCCGGCGCGACGCCGTCCGCAAGGCGGGCTGCGGCGTTCGCGGCGGAGATCGCGCCGCGGCTCGTGCCCACGACCCAGACCGGTCCCGGAACCCGCGCGCGCAGGTCCGCGATCACCTTGCCGATGTCCTGCGCATGCTCCGCCTGTGCGCGGAAGCCGCCCAGCCCCTCGTTGCTCTGGTAGTCCGAGGGCGCATCGACGAGCGCCGTCGCGAATCCTTCGCGCTGGAAAAGCTCCTGGGATTGCACGAGCGAGTTGCCCTTGAGCTTGCGCGCGCAGCCCTGCGCATCGAGCTCGAGGTAGCCGCCGCCTCCGGCAAGAAGCACGAGCGAGGCCTTGGCGCCTTGCGGGACGGTCAGGGCGTAGCGCGTCGTGGTGCCGTCGTGGGTCTGCAGCGTGACGACCTCCCCGCAGGCGAAGGCGTAGGCAGACGACAGCAGCGCGAGCGCGGCAAGGGCGATTCTCATAGCATCTCCAGGGGTCTGGCGCGCGTCGGCGCCGGGAACGCCACGTCCAGCGCCTTCAGCGCCTCGGCGTCGAGCTGCAAATCCAGCGCCTCGCGGTTCTCGCGCACGTGCGCGACCGAGGCCGCCTTGGGAATCGTCACCACGCCGACCTGGCGCAGCACCCAGGCGAGCGCCACCTGCGCGGGGGTCGCGCCCAGGCGCTGCGCGACTGCGCGCAGCGCCTTGTGGCCGGGGAGCTTTCCCTGCTCGATGGGGGTGTAGGCCATGATCGGCATGCCGCGTTCGCGGCACCAGGGTAGCAGGTCGAACTCGATGCCGCGCCGCGTGAGGTTGTAGAGCACCTGGTTCGTCGCGCAGGCTGCGCCGCCCGGAAACTTCACGAGCTGCGTCATCTCCGCCAGGTCGAGATTGCTCACGCCCCAGGAGCGGATCTTGCCGGCGGCGAGCAGATCCTCGAAGCCGCGCACCGTCTCCTCGAGCGGATGGGATCCGGACCAGTGCAGGAGGTAGAGCTCGAGGCGATCGGTCTTCAGGCGCTTCAGGCTCGCTTCGCACGCGCGCGCCACGCCCTTGCGGCTGGCATTGGACGGCAGCACCTTGCTGACGAGGAAGATCTTCTCGCGCTGCCCGGCGATCGCCTCGGCGACCAGGGACTCCGCGCGCCCGTCGCCGTACATCTCGGCGGTGTCGATGAGCGTAAGCCCGAGCGCGATCCCCTCGCGCAGCGCCGCGACTTCCTCGCGCCGCCGCGCGCCGTCGTCGCCCATGTTCCAGGTGCCCTGGCCGAGGCGCGGTGCGCTCCAGGTCATGGCGCGGGCTCCAGCACGATGGGCTTGGAGTAGCCGTGCTCGCCCGGCACGACGTGGTAGGCCGCGGACGCCGTGCGATAGCCGTCGGCGCGGATGGTCACCTCGTAATCGCCCTCGGGCAGCCCGACGAAGGAGAAGTAGGTGCCGTACGCATGGTCCTCACCGGCCAGGTATCGTTCCAGGGCATCCGCACCGTCGCCTGCGGGCTCGAGCGTGCGCTGCAGTCCCTCGCCCAGCAGCGTCACGGAGCGCACGCGGATCGGGCTCTGCGACGGATAGTAGGCGCCGGCGGACGCGTCCGCGCGCCGCGCGGCCACGAAGCCCGACAGCGTGCCCTGGGGCACGAGGCGAAAGCCGAGCGTGGTGCTGCGGCCGTCGCCCACCGCGAGACGAATCACGGCCGGCTCGGTGCGATAGCCGTAGGCGACGAGCCTCGCGTCGTAGGCGCCGGCGGGGAACGGCCCGATCTCGCGCCCGGTGTCCTCGGGGTTGAGCGGCGAGGAAATGCGCGCGCCGCGCCGGTCGGACGGCGTCAGCACGAACAGCGGCTGGGCCCTGGGCGCGCTGTTCGCGCCCAGGTAGCGGAACAGCAGGCGCACCCGGCCCTCGGCCGCGGCGGGCCCTTCCGCGGCCCCCAGCAGGGAGCCGAGCTGGGCGACAACCTGGCGCGACGTGAGGATGCTCGTGTGGTCCTCGTCGTAGCCGTAGACCATGCGCGCTTCGCGCGTGGCCTCCGGCGCGAGCTGGCTCGCGACTGTCGCCACGCCATCGTTTCTCGAGCGGAACGGCAACGCGATGCCGCGGTGGCCGAACATCAGGTAGTACTCGACGCCGTCGGGCAGCTTCCTGCGGAACAGCGACTGCAGCAAGGGCCCCTGCGGCTGCAGGTCCCGCCAGACCGGGATCGGCGCCGGCAGGCCGTGCACGCCGATTCCGATCAGGGGCTCGCCCTGCCACGGCGTCGAGATGGAGACGAACACGCCGACGTGCGGGAAGCCCGCACCGTGCCGGACCAGGAAGGCGCGCGCCACCAGCCCGCCCACGCTGTGCGCCACGATGTGCATGCGGCGAAAGCCGTGGCGCGCCTGCAGGTTGAACAGCTTCCAGTAAAGGAGATAGGCGACCGACTCCACCGAGCCGCCCGAGGGGTAGTAGTAGAACCACGCCTGGTAGCGCTGGCGGTCGATGCCCTCGGCGAGCGCACGCATGTCGCGCGGCGAGCCGGCGGCGCCGTGCACGAACAGCACGGGCGTGCGCGCGGGGTCGTAAGGTTCGAGGAAATAGATGTTGCCGCCGAACTCGCGGTAGAACGCCATGGGCGCCCAGTAGCCCTGGCGCGCGTTTTCCGGGGAGAACGCGGGGTCGTCGAGAGCCGCGATCGCCCCAGCCTGCGTGCTGCGCAGCGGGATGCCGTCCGCCCGCGCGAACGACGTGCCCGGCGGCACGCTGGCCGGCCCGGAGGCGAGCGAGATGTCGAGAAGCGAAACCACGCCCTCGCGCGACACCGCGAGCTCCTTGCCGCCGGCGTAGTCGCCCGCCAGTTCGCCCTCGTCGTAGCGCAGGTTACGGTTGGCGTCGGCGAAGGCGAACAGGGAATACTCCCCCGGGGGCACCACGAGCTCATAGGCGCCGATCTCGTGCAGCAGCGCGCGGTGCGCGACCTCGACCCGGCCGGCGCGCGCGGCGTAGGCCGCCACGATGACCGGCGTGTCCTCGCCTACAGGGCCGGAGACGCGCCCGACCAGCGCCGTGGCGGCGTAGAAGGAGTCGGATTCGCCCTGCAGCCGGAGCAGCGTGCAGGCAGCGAGCGCCAGGCACAGCGCCAGGACAAGGGCGCGACGCACGCTAGTCGGGCCCCGCGACGGCGCGACCGGTCGTTTCGTCGATCAGCGCCACGCTGCACGGCTGCGGGGACATGCGCGCCTCGATGCGGTAGCGCCCCGAGGGCCGGAGCGTGGCGACCAGTGGCCGCTCGAGGCTCTGCGAGTCGCCGATCATGATGCTGAGATTGAACCGGCAATACACCGTGAGGCGGCGCGTGCCGGGCTCGACGGCGACGGCGTGGCCCGCGAGCACCCGCCTGCCGTCCACGCCGACGACGCGCGCTTCGCAGATCGGATTGCTGCCCGGACCGCAAAGCGCGCTATCGGCGGTGTCCGGGCGCACCAGCGCCTGCGGGGACGAAGCGTGCGGAACGCCGCCGCATCCAGCGGCTGCCAGCAAGGCGATCATCGCGACGCGCATGGCCTCACTCGAACAGATGCAGCACGCCATCCAGCCCGGAGAAATCCAGCGCGCAACCGGCTTGCGCCTTGACGACCGGCTTGGCGCGGTACGCCACCGACAATCCCGCCTCGGCCATCATCTTCAGGTCGTTCGCGCCGTCACCGATCGCCACCGTCCGCTCGCGTCCCGCACCCAGCGCGTGCGCCACCTCGCGAAAGCGCGCGGCCTTGGCGTCGGCGTCCACGATACGCCCGGCGAGGCCGCCCGTCAGCCGGTCGCCGTCCAGCCCGAGCTCGTTGGAGATCGTGTAGTCCAGGCCGAGGCGCTGCTTGAGGCGGTCGGTGAAGAAGCTGAAACCGCCGGAGACGAGCAGCAGTCGCACGCCATGCCGGCGGCAGGCGCCGACCAGCGCTTCGGCGCCCGGCGACAGCTGCAGCCGCTCGCGGTAGACGCGCTCCAGCGCTTCGAGCGGCAGCCCGGCGAGCAGGGCGACGCGCTGCCGCAGGCTCTGCGCGTAGTCGATTTCGCCGCGCATCGCGCGCGCGGTGATCGCCGCGATCTCGGCCTTCTTCCCGGCCAGGTCGCCGAGCTCGTCGATGCACTCGATGGTGATGAGCGTGGAATCCATGTCCAGGGCGAGCAGCTTCAGGTCCGCGAAGCGCCGCCCCGCGGGCACCGCGGCGCAATCCAGGCGCCGCTCCTGGCAGTAGGCGAGTACGGCCGGGTTGGCCGCCGCGCCGCGCAGGCGGAACGCGCGCGCGGCAATCTGCTCGACG
>DATFEJ010000008.1:0-5686 GCA_035251235.1 Burkholderiales bacterium | reverse complement strand
ATGAACGAGGGCGCGCAATCGCACGCCGCCTTCGTCGACCGGGCGCGCGGCGCCTCCGATGCCCTGGCGGCGCAGGCGCGCGGCCTGCTGGACGTGGTGACGCGCTTCCGCGTCGACGCGCAGCCGGGCGCCGCGACGCTCGCCGCCCCGGGCTAGCCGCTACTTGGCGAAGATGTCGGTGATCAGCTGGTTCGGCAGCCAGGTCGCGAGCGCCGGGAAGAACATCACCAGCAGCAGCACGCTCAGGTCGCCGAGGAAGAACGGAATGGTGCCCTTGAGCACCTGCGGCAGCGGGATCTTCGAGGTACCGCTGACCGCGAACAGGTTCAACCCCACCGGCGGCGTCACCACGCCCATCTCGACGTTGAGCGTGACCAGGATCGCCAGGTGCACCGGGTCGATCTTCAGCGCCATGGCGATCGGGAACACCACCGGCACGGTGAGGATCACCATCGCCACGCCATCGACGAACATGCCGAGGAAGACCAGGACCAGCATGTAGGCGAACAGGAAGCCCAGCGGCGTCAGTCCCCAGCTGGTCACCGTCTGCGCGATCTTCTGCGGCCAGTACATGTTGGCGGCGAGGAACTGGAACACGCCCACGCTGCCGATCAGGAACACCACCACCGCGGTGAGGTTGAGCGCGCGCTGCGCGGTGGGCAGGATGCTGCGCACGAACTCCGCGCGCCCGCTCAGCACCCCGTAGAGCAGCGCGTAGCCGCAGGCAGCCGCCGCAGCCTCCGTCGGCGTGAACAGCCCGCCGTACAGCCCGCCGAGGATCACGATCGGCATGCCGAGCGCGGGCGCCGCGCCCTTGAATTCCACCCAGCAGCGCCGCGCGTCGAAGCTGCCGCGCGGCAGCTTGATGATGATGGCGATGAGAATCACGCTGAGCGCGTTGCCCAGCGCGAGCAGCAATCCGGGGATGACGCCGGCGAAGAACAGCCGCACGATCGAGGTTTCGGTGACGATGCCGTACACGAGCAGGATGATGCTCGGCGGGATGAGCATGGCGATGCCGCCCGCGGTCGCCACCAGGCCGCCCGAGAGCCAGTCGGGGTAGCCGCGCTTACGCATCTCCGGGATGGCGATCACGGCCATCGCCGCCGCCATGGCCACGCTCGAGCCCGAGATGGCGCCGAACAGCACGCAGGCGAGCACCGTGGCCACCCCGAAGCCTCCGGGCATCCAGCCCACCAGCGCGTCGGCGAAGCGGAACAGCTGCGCCACCAGCCCGGTGCGCTCCATGAGGAACCCCGCGAAGATGAACAGCGGGATCGCCATCAGCGAGTACTTGCCGATGAAGCTGAAGAAGGCGCGGAAGATGACGGTCGGCTCGAGCAGCGGGTCGACCATGATGTAGGCCGCCGCCGCCGCGCTCAGCGCGATGCCGATCGGCACCGAGAGCACGAGCAGGGCGAAGACGACCACGCCGACGATGTGCATCAGGCTTTCCTCAGCGTCGGCGGATCAGTGCCCGCCTTCGTCGTCCGCCTGTTCCGCGGGGACGGGGCGGCCGCGCAGCTTCTGGATGCCGAAGTAGAACTGGAACGCCATCGTCACCGCCATGAAGGCGAAGCCGAGCAGCAGCGCCAGCAGGAACGGCCACATCGGGAAGCCGAGGCTCTCCGTGCGGCTTTCGTACTTGATCGCGTCCTCGATCTCCGGGAACCCCCAGTACACCACTGCGGCGAGAAAGAGCATGGAGAACCCCAGCGCCAGGAGCTTGACCAGCTCCCCGACCAGCCGCAGCTTCGAGTACGGCCCGGAGGCCGCACCGAGAATCTCCGGCAGCACGGTGACCGCCAGGTGCGAGCCCCGGCGTTGCGCCACGCTGAAATACAGGTAGACCCCGCTCAGCATGAAGTACGTGACCGCATCCTGCTGCCATTCGAAGGAAAAGCCGAACAGGTAGCGCCGCGCGACCTCGAGCAGCGCGAGCAGCGTGCAACCCAGGAGCAGGACCGCGGCCGCTTGCGCGATCACGCGGTCCTGGAACGCCCGCCAGGCGGCGTAGGCCGTCTCCAACTGCCGTCCGCTACTTGATGACGATCGTCGAGGCGTACTTCGAGCAGTCGACCTTCTCGATCCACGACGTGCCCGACGGGTGCTGCTTGGACAGCTCCCGGCCTTCCTGGACGAAGGTGTCCACCCACGGATTGGCCGCCGGCGGCGTCTTGCTCTTCACGTAGTCGGTCGGCCGCGTGCCCATCGCGCTCACCATCGCCGACACCTCGGCCGGCGACATCCAGTACACGCCGGGCTTGGACGGGTCCTTGGTGCCGTACTTGTCATAGGTCATCTTGTCGACGCACCAGTTCAGCTCCTTCTGCCGCTGGATGGTCTCCTCGGCGACCTTCTGCACGCCCGCCTGCTGGGCGGGGCTCAGGCGATCCCACCACCGGCGGCTCGCGCTGATCATGTAGTAGTCGCCGACGAACGCGCCCGCGCCGCCCATCGTGTAGTAGGGCGCCTGCTCGCGCACGCCGAGCCAGCCGCCGATGCTGGTCATGAGGCCGTCGATGACGCCCGACTCCAGAGCCGTGGGCACTTCGCCGAACGCCATCACCACGGGGTTCGCCTTCCAGGACTCGAGCGAAGCGTTCTCCACGGGGCCCATGCTGCGCATCTTCTTGCCGGCGAAGTCGTCCGGCTTGACGTAACGCCGCTTGCCGCCGATGCCCATGCCGAAGCTCATGTGGCCCGCGCCGAACACCCGGATGCCCTGGTTCTTCTGCAGGCGGTCGACGAGCATCTGGTAGGTCTTGGTTTTCTCCAGGTTGTCCACTGCGCCTACGGTCGTCAGGATGCCCGGGCCGACGACGGCCATCATCCACGGATCGACCGGCGCGGTCTTGCCGATCTGCATCCACGTCATCTCGAGATTGCCCTGGCGCATCGCCTCGAAGGCCTCGGGAACGGTGTAGAGCGCGCCGGCGAAGTACAGCCGCGCCTCGCTTCCCGGGATCACCTCGGGAAGCCGCTTGGCGAAGTACTGCATCGCCAGCCCCGCGGGATGCGGCGGCGGCGGGAAGTCGGCGGCGAATCGCAGCACGACGGGCTTGGCCTGCGCCTGCGCGGGCTGCGGGACCGCGGCGAGTGCGGCGACGCCCGCCACGAACGCGGTAGCGACGGCAATGGATGGCAGACGCTTCAGCGGAATACCTGTCATGGAACCTCCTCCTCGAAACTTGTGATTTGAATCCACTTGTAGCCCGGCGACCGTATCTCACCGTACACCGGCAGGTCAAGCGGCGCGGTCAATTGCTGCGATGCCGCAATGCGCTCATGCCGGCACTTCTCCGGCGAGCGTCACGCGATGCATGACGCGGCGATAGCCGTGATCGTCGTTCACCGGCTAGGCGCTGCCGTCATGCTTCAGCACCCGGCGGATGACGTCGGCGAGGATGTTCTTGGTATAGGGCTTGATGATGTAGCCGTCGGCGCCGAGCAGCAGCCCCTTGCCGATGTACTCGGGCTTGTTCTCCGAGGTGAGCATGACGATCGGCAGCGCGCCGAGCACCGCGTGGCGGCGCATCTTCTCCAGCAGCTCGAAGCCGTTGCCGTCCGGGAGGAACACGTCCAGCAGCAGCAGGTCGGGCGCGCCGTCGTCCAGCATGCTGTGCAGGAACGCGTTCACCGAGGTCGCGATGCGTACCTTGTAGCCGGCCATGCTGACGCGCAGCTCGGCGAGCGCCAGCTGGTCCGGGTCGTCCTCCACGATCAGCACGACGCACTCCGTCGGCCCCTTGCGGTGCGCCGGGCGCGAGCTCAGGCGGTCCGCCGCGATGTACGCCCCCGTATGGGTAAGGTGCTCGCTGGCCGACTGGCCATTGCGCTTGAGGGCCGCCTGGTCCATGTTGCCGGTGCGATCGGTGGCGCGCGTGGAAAACGCCGTGCCCTCCGTCCCGTCGGTCGCGGGCTCGATCAGCCCGAGCTGCTCCATCTCCATCAGCCACTCGTCGAGCACCTTCGCCGGGTAGCGGCGCAGCAGCTCGCCCACCACCGCTTCCTTGCCGTGGAAGTCCATCAGCCACAGGATGCGCCGGTAGTCCTCGGGCACGGAGAGATCCTGGTTCTCCCAGGCCTGCCGGCCGGCGTCGGTCAGCAGATAACTGCGCTCCTTGCTGGTCATCGCTCGAGGCGTTTTCCGTGTGGTGTGGCGCGATTATGCCCCGGCTGTCCGGCTTGCGCCGCGTCCCGGGAGCGATTTTCAGTACCATCCTCCCTCCACCGCCGATGGAGCGCGCCACATGATCCAGACCCGACACCTCTTTACCCTTACCGCCGATGTCCCCGGCATCGTCGACCTCGGCGCCACGCCCATGGGCACGCGGCGCATCGCCACGGTCAGCGGGGGCACGTTCCGCGGCGAGCGCCTGTCCGGCAAGATCCAGGCCGTTCCCGGCGGCGACTGGATCCTGGTGCGACCCGACGGGGCGACGATCCTCGACGTGCGCGTGACGCTCGAGACGGACGACCGGCAGCTCATCTACATGACCTACCGCGGCGTGCGCCATGGCCCGGCGGACGTCATGGCGCGCCTGGCCAGGGGCGAAGCGGTCGATCCGGCGAGCTACTACTTCCGCACCACGCCGGTGTTCGAGACCGCCTCGCCGAAGTACGACTGGCTGAACCGCATCGTCTCGGTGGCCACGGGCCGGCGCGAAGCGCGCGGCCCGGTCTACGAGGTGTACGAAGTGCTCTGATATCCTGCAGCGAGTTCCGGGGAGGCCGGGCTTGAGCAAGCACCTCGAGTGGCTGAAGCAGGAGCTGGCGCAGTGGCGCGCCGAGGGGCTCGTGGACGAGCCGCTCGCGCAGCGCATCCTGGCGCGCTACCCCGCCGCCGCCGAGCGCAACTGGAGCCGCATCATCTTCTCGGCCATCGGCGCGGTGCTGGTGGGACTGGGCGTCATCCTGTTCTTCGCCTACAACTGGCAGGCGCTGCCCAAGGCCGCCAAGCTCGCGCTGGTGCTGGGCGCCCTCGCCCTCGCGCACGGCAGCGCGCTGGCCCTCGCGCGGCGCTCCAGCACCGGGCGCGGCGTCGTGGAAGGGCTGCACGTGCTCGGCACCATGCTGTTCGGCGCCGGCATCTGGCTGGTCGCGCAGATCTACCACATCGACGAGCATTACCCGAACGCGTTCCTGGTCTGGTCGGCGGGCGCGCTGGCCATGGCGTGGGCGATGCCCTCCATCGTCCAGGCGCTGCTCGCGCTGTTCCTGGTGAGCTTCTGGGCCGGGGTCGAGTTGTTCGACTTTCACAAGCCGGTGCACGGCGCGCCGCTGCTCGTGGTCCTGGGCGTGCTGCCGCTCGCGTGGTGGCGCCGCTCGCCGGCGCTGCTGTTCTGCGCCCTGGCGGTGCTTTTCGCGGTGACCGCGTTCGCCGCCGGCGCAATCCAGGCAAAGGCGATCATGCCGCTGCTCTTCCTGATGGGCGCAGCGGCGTTCGTCGCCGGCGCCGCAGCGCCCGCCACTGCCTTTCCGGATGCCGGCGGCCCCTTGCGCGGCGTAGGGCTGCTGGTGGTCCTCGGCTGCAGCTACCTGCTCAGCTTCCGGGATCTGGCCGACCTGCTGCGCAAGGTGGATCTCTCCAAGCCGGGCATCGCGCTTTACTTCGCGGCCGCGGGCGCCGCGCTCGCCGGCGCGCTCGTGCTGCTCGCGCGCGGCGGGCTGGCGCAGCTCGACG
>DATFEJ010000048.1:0-7524 GCA_035251235.1 Burkholderiales bacterium | reverse complement strand
AGCCCGCGGGCGGGGCGAGCGGATTGGGCACTTCGCCGCCCACCGGCGTACGCGGCGCGCCGCTCATGCCGAGGTCGGGAATCGCGTCGAGCAGCAGGCGCGTGTAGGGGTGGCGCGGCGCCGAAAAGAGCGTCGCGGCCTCCGCCAGCTCGACGATGCGGCCGAGGTACATGACGCCGACGCGGTCGGCGACGTGCGCCACCACCGCGAGGTTGTGCGAGATGAACAGGTAGGTCAGGCCGAGGCGCTCCTGCAGATCGCTCATCAGGTTGAGGATCTGCGCCTGCACCGAGACGTCGAGCGCCGAGGTGGGCTCGTCGCACACCAGGAACTCGGGATGGCCGGAGAGCGCGCGCGCGATGGAGATGCGCTGGCGCTGGCCGCCGGAGAACTCGTGCGGGTACTTCTCGCCGTCCTCCGCGGCAAGGCCCACCTGCGCGAGCAGCGCGGCGACGCGCGCGCGCTCCTCGTCCGCGGACTGCGCCAGGCCGAGCACGCGGATCGGCTCGGCGACGATGTCGCGCACGCGCCAGCGGGGATTGAGGCTGGCGTACGGGTCCTGGAAGATCATCTGCATGCGCCGCCGCAGCGCGGTGGCGCCCGCGCCCGCGGCGGCGAGATCCACGCCGTCGAACTCGATGCGCCCGCGCGACAGCGCATACAGGCCGACGATGAGGCGCGCGACGGTGGTCTTGCCGCAGCCCGATTCGCCCACCAGGGCGAGCGTCTCGCCCCGGGCGACGTCGAACGAGACCGCGTCCACGGCGCGCAGCAGCTGGCGCGGCGCGCCCTCGAGCACCCGGTTCAGCCAGGGACGCGAGACGTCGAAGTCCCGCCCGACCTCGACCAGGCGCACCAGGGGCCGGCTATCCATAGAGCCAGCACGAGGCAAGCGCGTTGCCCGCCGGCAGCAGCTCGGGCCGCTCGAGGGAGCAGCGCGCAAAGCGCTGCGGGCAGCGCGGATGGAACGCACAGCCGGGCGGAATGGCGTTGAGGCGCGGCATCGCGCCCTCGATCTGCACCAGGCGCGCGTGGCGCTTGCCGGCGCCCGCGCCCAGCCGCGGAATGGAGCCCATGAGCCCGACGGTGTAGGGGTGGCGCGGCGCCTGCAGCACTTCGCGCACCGGGCCGATCTCGGCGATGCGCCCCGCGTACATGACGGCGACGCGATCCGCGGTCTCGGCGATCACGCCCATGTCGTGCGTGATCAGCATCACCGCGGTGCCGTGCTCGCGCGCCAGCAACTTGAGCAGGGCGATGATCTGCGCCTGGATGGAAACGTCGAGCGCCGTGGTCGGCTCGTCGGCGATGATGAGGCGCGGCTCGGCGGCGATGGCGAGCGCGATGACCACGCGCTGGCGCATGCCGCCGGAGAACTGGTGCGGGTAGTGGTCGATGCGCGCCTCGGGCGCGGGGATGCCGACCTCGTCGAGCAGGCGCAGCGCCCGGCGCCGCGCCTCGTCGCCGCCCACCGGGAGGTGCGTGAGGATGGTCTCGACCAGCTGCGCGCCGACGGTGTACAGGGGATTCAACGAGGTGAGCGGGTCCTGGAAGATGGCGCCGATGCGCCGGCCGCGCAGGCGGCGCATCTCCTCCGGCGGCAGGCGGTCGATGCGCCGCCCCTCGAGCAGGATCTCGCCCGCGGCGATGCGCCCGGGCGGCTCCAGGAGCCCGATCACGGCCATGCCGGTGAGCGACTTGCCCGCGCCCGATTCGCCTACCACGCCGAGCACCTCGCCCGGCGCGATGGCGAACGACACGCCGTCCACGGCCACCAGCGTGCCGCGGCGCGTCGGGAACTCGACGCGCAGGCCGCGCACCTCGAGCAGCGCGCCGCTCACCGCAGCCTGGGGTTGAGCGCGTCGCGCAGCCAGTCGCCGAGCAGGTTGACGGCCAGCACCAGCACGATGAGCGCCGCGCCCGGGAACACCGAGATCCACCATTCGCCCGAGATGAGGAAGTCGTTGCCCACGCGGATGAGGGTCCCCAGCGAAGGCTGCGTCGGCGGCACGCCCACGCCGAGGAACGACAGCGTCGCCTCGGTGATGATGGCCGTGGCGATGTTGATGGTGCCGATGACCAGCACCGGGCCCATGGCGTTCGGCAGCACGTGGCGCAGCATGATGGCGAGCGGGTGACGGCCGATGACGCGCGCCGCCTGCACGTAGTCCTTGTGGCGCTCCACCAGCGTCGAGCCGCGCACGGTGCGCGCGTAATCCACCCACTTGGACAGGCCGATTGCCACGACCAGCACGTACAGGGCGAGCGCGTCGTGCGTCTCACGCGGCAGCACGATGCGCGCCGTGCCGTCGATGAGCAGCGCGATGAGGATCGCCGGGAACGAGAGCTGGATGTCGGCCACGCGCATGATGAACGCGTCCAGCCGCCCGCCGAGGTAGCCCGCGAGGAGCCCCAGCGACACGCCGAGCACGGCGGAAAAGAGCACCGAGGCGAGGCCGACGCCGAGCGAGATGCGCGCCCCGTACAGGATCGTCGACAGGATGTCCCTGCCCTGGTCGTCGGTGCCCAGCAGGTACTTGCCGCTGCCCTTCTCCGTCCAGGCGGGCGGCGTGAAGCCGTCCGAGAGGCTGAGCGTCGCGCTGTCGTAGGGATTCTGCGGCGCGACCCACGGCGCGAGCAGCGCCCCGCCGAGGCACACGAGCGTGAGGAACGCGGCGAGCAGCGCCACCGGCGAATGCCGGAAGCTCCACGCCAGGTCGTGGTCCCAGGCGCGCCGCGCCCAGCCGGCGAGGGCGGTCATCGCCCGGGACCCCGCGCCGTCAGTCGACGCGCGTGTAGCGCGACTCGTGCCGGTCGACCGCGTTGTGCACGGCCGTGACGTTCTTCTTCATCGCCCACGGCCGCAGCTGGTGGTGCAGCGGCACGTAGTAGAAGTTGTCGCGCGTCAGCATCAGCGCCTCGCGCAACATGGCGTCGCGCTTCTTCGCGTCGAGCTCGATCTTGATGGCGTCCACCAGGGCATCGATCTTCTGGTCGCTGATACGTCCCAGGTTGAAGCTGCCGTCCGCGCCCGTCGTCTTGGTGCGCACCAGCGACTGCAGGGTGTAATTGGCATCGAAGTTCACCACCCCCCAGCCCAGCATGTAGGCGTCGTGGTCGAAGTTCTGGATCTTGGCGATGAACGTCGACATGGGCTGCGCGTTGAGCTTTGCCTTGAGGCCGATCTTCGCCCACATGCCGACCAGCGCCTGGCAGATCTCCTCGTCGTTCACGTAGCGGTTGTTGGGGCAGTCCAGGCCGAACTCGAAGCCGCCGCCATAGCCTGCTTCCGCCAGCAGCTTCTTCGCCCCTTCGACGTCGAGCGCGACCGGCCGGTCGAGATCCTTCGAGTGCCCGTGCACGCCCGGCGCCACCATGATGCCCGCCGGGATGGACAGCCCGCGCATGGTCACGCGCTTGATCGCCTCGCGATCGACCGCCAGGTTGAGCGCCTTCCTGACACGGACATCCTTGAAGGGGTTCTTGCCCTTGACGCTCGAGTACTTGAGCTCGGCGGAATGCTGGTCCAGGCCGATGAAGATGGTGCGCACCTCGTGCCCGTCGAGGATCTTGAGCTTGGGCTCGTTCCGCAACCGCGTCACGTCCTGCGTCGGCAGGTCGGTGACCATGTCGACGTCGCCCGAGAGCAGCGCGGCGATGCGCGTGGCATTGGACTGGATCGGCGTGTAGACGATCTCGGTGACGTTGCCTTCGCGCTTGCCCCACCAGCTCGGGTTCGCCGTGAACACCGTGCGCTTGTCCGGTTCCCACAGCTTCAGGATGTACGGTCCGGTGCCGTTCGTATTGCGCGACGCGTAGGTCTCCTCCCTGGCCTTGTAGTCCTGGACGTTCTGCGACTTGGTCTTCTCCGACCATGCCTTGCTCATGATGCGAAAGTCGGCGATGTTCCTGAGCAGCACCGGGTTGGGCCCCGAGAGCATGAAGTCGACCGTGTAGTCGTCCACCTTCTTCACTTCCTTCACGCCACCGACGTAGACCTGCATGGTGCCTTGCGGCTGCATGATCCGGCCGTAGGAGAACACGACGTCGTCGGCGGTGAACGGGCTGCCGTCGTGGAACTTGACGCCCTTGCGCAGGGTGAAGCGCATCTGCGTGGGCGAGATCTGCGTCCACGCCGTGGCGAGCGCCGGCTCCATGCTGTAGTCCTTCGCGTAGCGCGTCAGCCCCTCGTAGGTGTGCTGCAGGATCGCGGTCGTCGTGGCGTGGTTCTGCGAATGCGGGTCGAGCGTCAGGATGTCGTTCTGCGCCGCCCACTTCAGCGTGACCGCCTGGGCGGAAGCGGAAGCCGCGATCAGCGCCGCGGCGAGCAGGTGCTTGAGCTTCATTTGGCTGGGTCTCCCTTTAGTTGAGCGGCAGTGCTTCCTCGACCAGCGCCGCGAGGTAGCCGGCGCCGAGGGGAATCACTTCGTCGTTGAAATCGTAGGCCGGGTTGTGCAGGAAGCAGCCGCTCTGGCTGCCGCCCTGGCCGAGGAACACGTACGCGCCGGGGCGCGCCTGCAGCATGTAGGAGAAGTCCTCGCCGCCCATGGTCGGCTCGCCGTCGGTGACGACGTTGCCCTGGCCGAACACGCGCTCGCCGACGCGCGCCGCGAAGCGCGCCTCCGCGTCGGTATTGACGGTCGCCGGGTAGCCGCGCCGGTACTCGATCTCGGCCGTGCCGCCCAGGCCGAGGGCCACGGATTCGGTGATCTGCTTGATGCGCTGCTCGGCGAGGTCGCGCATGGCGGGCGTGAACGTGCGCACCGTGCCCACCAGCTCGACGTGCGCCGGGATGATGTTGAACGCGCCTACCTGGCTCGTCTGCAGCGAGCACAGCGACACGACGAGGGCGTCCACGGGGTTGGCGTTGCGGCTGGCGATGGTCTGCAGCGCGGTGATGACGTGCGCCGCGATCACCACGGGGTCGATGGCGAGGTGCGGCAGCGCCGCGTGGCCGCCGCGGCCCTGCAGGCGGATGCGGATCTCGTCGGTGGCGGCCATCATCGGCCCCGGGCGCACCGCGATCTTGCCGGCGGGCAGGCCGGGCCAGTTGTGGATCGCGTACACCGCGTCGCACGGGAACCTGTCAAACAGGCCCTCCTCGACCATGACGCGCCCGCCGCCGCCGCCTTCCTCGGCCGGCTGGAAGATGAGGTGCGCCGTGCCGGCGAAGTTGCGCGTCTGCGCGAGGTAGCGCGCCGCGCCGAGCAGCATCGTGGTGTGGCCGTCGTGGCCGCAGGCGTGCATGCGGCCGGCCACCGTCGAGCGGTGCGGCACGTCGCTCACCTCCTGCAGCGGCAGGCAGTCCATGTCGGCGCGCAGCCCGATCGCGCCCTTGCCCTTCCTGCGGCCGTGGATGACGCCGACCACGCCGGTCTTCGCCAGGCCGCGATGCGCCTCGATGCCCCACTCGGCGAGCTTGTCGGCGACCACCTGCGAGGTGCGGGCTTCCTCGAAGCCGAGCTCGGGATGGGCGTGGATATCGCGGCGGATGTGCGTGAGCTCCGCGTGGAACAGGCGCAGCATTTCCAGGGCATCGTTCTTCATGGCGCTTTCCTCAGTGCGCCGCGGCCGCGCGGTCGATCCGCAGGCGCGGGTCGACCGCGTAATACAGCAGGTCCACGGCGAGGTTGATGACGACGAACACCAGCGCGATCAGGCACAGGTACGCGGCCATCACGGGCACGTCGGCGAAGCCGACCGCCTGGATGAACAGCAGGCCCATGCCCGGCCACTGGAAGACCGTCTCGGTGATGATGGCGAAGGCGATGATGGCGCCCAGCTGCAGGCCGGTGATGGTGATCACCGGCACGAGCGTGTTCTTCAGCGCGTGGCCGAAGTGCACCGCGCGGTCGCTGAGGCCGCGCGCGCGCGCGAACTTGATGTAGTCGGTGCGCAGCACCTCCAGCATCTCGGCGCGCACCAGCCGCTGGATGAGCGTCATCTGGAAGAGGCCGAGCGTCACCGCGGGCAGGATGAGCGACTTGATGCCGCTCCAGGTCAGCAGGCCCGTGCTCCACCAGCCCAGCGCCACGGTCTCGCCGCGCCCGAACGAGGGCAGCCAGCCGAGCATCACGGAAAAGACGAGGATCAGCAGGATGCCGATGAGGAACGTGGGCAGCGAAACGCCCACCAGCGACAGCGCGAGCATCGCCTGCGACAGCCACGAGTCGCGCCGCAGCGCCGTGTATACGCCCATGCCCACGCCCGCGACCAGCGCCAGCAGCGCGGCGGCGAGCGACAGCTCGAGCGTGGCGGGCAGCCGCTCGACAAAGAGCCTGGAGACCGGCTGCACCTGGCGCAGGCTCAGGCCGAAATCGCCCTGCACCGCGCGGCCGACGAACTTCGCGTACTGCACGTAGAACGGCTGGTCGAGGCCGAGCAGCCGCGTGACGCGCTCGCGGTCCTCGGGCGTCGCGTCCTGGCCGAGCATGAAGTGCACCGGGTCGCCGACGAAGCGGAACAGCGCGAAGGCGATGAACCCCACGGTCAGCATGACGAGGACGGCCTGCGCGAGCCGCCGCAGCACGAAGGCGAGCATGGCGAGGCAATCATACAATGCGGCATGCCCGGATTCGCGCCGTCCCTCGTCGCGTGGCAGCGCCGACACGGCCGCCACGACCTGCCCTGGCAGGCGACGCGCGATCCCTATCGCGTCTGGCTTGCGGAGGTGATGCTGCAGCAGACGCAGGTCGCCGCCGTCATTCCCTACTACCGGCGGTTCCTCGAGCGTTTTCCCGACGTCGGTGCGCTGGCGGCCGCCTCGCAGGACGAGGTGCTGCGCCTGTGGAGCGGACTGGGCTACTACGCGCGCGGCCGCAACCTGCACGCGGCCGCCAAGGCCGTGGCGGCTGCAGGGACATTCCCGCGCACGGCTGACGCCCTGTGCAAGCTTCCCGGAATCGGGCGCTCCACCGCGGCCGCGATCGCCGTGTTCGCCTTCGGCCGGCGCGCGGCGATCCTCGACGGCAACGTGAAGCGCGTGCTCGCCCGGCGCTTCGGCGTGGAAGGCGAGGCGCGCCAGTGGACGCTCGCGCAACGGCTCCTGCCGCGCCGCGACCTGCGCGCGTACACGCAGGCGCTGATGGACCTGGGCGCCACGGTGTGCACGCGCTCGCGCCCGGATTGCGCACGCTGCCCGGTGGCGCGCGACTGCGTGGCGCGGCGCGAGGGGAGGATCGGCGAGCTGCCGGCACCGCGCGCGCGCAAGGCGCTGCCGACGAAGCGCGCGACCTGGTACGTGCACCTGCACGCCGGCAAGGTGCTGCTCGAGCGCCGGCGCGAGACGGGCCTGTGGGGCGGGCTCTGGACTTTTCCCGAGCAGCGGCTGCGCGGAGCGAAGATCACGCGGCGGCTGCCGGCGCTCGAGCATGGCTTCACGCATTTCCGCCTGCGCGCGCGGCCGGTGCTGTGCGCCGCGCCGGACAACGCGGCTCCGGGCCAGCTCTGGCTGGATCTTGCCGACGCGCCGGGCGCCGCGGTGCCCACGCCGGTGCGCCGGGTGCTGCGCGCGCTATTGCCCGG
>DATFEJ010000117.1:0-8061 GCA_035251235.1 Burkholderiales bacterium | reverse complement strand
GAGCGCCGAGGGCGCGACGCGCGGGTCGGCGAGGCGCACGCCCACCTTGTGCGCGGCGCGCGCAAAGGCGGCATCCACCGCCGCCGCGTCGCCGTGCTCCCAGTCGAGCGCGATGTTGTCGGGGGCCTGCGCATGCAGCGGCACGGAGCGGGGCAGTTCCTCGTAGTCCACCTGCACCGCATCGACGGCGTCCATCGCCTGGGCGAGCGTCTGCGCCACCACCAGCGCCACCGGCTCGCCCACGTAGCGCACGCGCCCGGCGGCGAGCACCGGGATCGGCGGCCCGAACATCGGCTTGCCGTTGCGCCCCGGGAGCAGCACCGCGGGCGGGATGCTGCCCAGGCCCGCCTGCGCAATGTCGGCGGCGGTGACTACCGTGAGCACGCCCGGCATCTTCCTTGCCGCAGCGGCGTCCACCGCGCGGATCGTGGCATGGCCGTGCGGCGAACGCACGAAGGCCGCCATGGCGCAGCCCTCGGGCCGCAGGTCGTCGGTGTAGCGGCCGGCGCCGCGCAGCAGCGGGTCGTCCTCGCTGCGCGCCGCGCCGCGGTTGCTGCCGAATCGCAGGTCGATCTCGCTCATCGCCGTCAGTCCGGAAGGTTGCCCTCGGCGAGGATCTGGTCGCCGGCGCTGGTCATGTCGCCCACCAGGCCGCGACGCGCGGCCGCCGCGTCGCGCCGGCGCAGGCCGAGGATCATGCGCTTGTGCCAGTCCGGCGCCGGATTGCGCCCGCGCGCGTTCGCGTTCGCGCGCTCCCGCAGGCTCAGGTGCAGCACCGGGCCGATGCGCAGCCACAGGCCTTCGATCATCGGCAGCAGGTTGGGCATGCCCGCAGCCTCGTACATGATGAAATGGATGTCCTTGTTGATGCGCCAGAGCTTCACGCCATCCGCCTGCCGGCGCTGCATCTCCGCGGCGAACCGGCGGTTCAGCTCCTCCATGCGGTCCACGTCCTCGCCGCGGATGCGCCGCGCGGCTTCCTCCACCGCGAGGCCCTCGACCGCGATGCGGATGCGCAGCAGCTCCCGGAAGCGCGCCTTGGTCATGACCGGCACACGAATCCGGCGGTTGGGCAGCATTTCCAGGGCGCCTTCGGCGGCGAGGCGCCGCACCGCCTCGCGCACCGGCATCGGGCTGACGTTGAGCGCCGCGGCGAGGTCGCGCAGGGTGAGCTTCTGCCCCGGCGCGAGCTGGCCCGCCATCAGATAGTCGCGCAAACCGGCGTACACGCGCTGGCCGAGCGTGCCGCTCTCCAGCGGCGCGATGCCGGCGAGCGTGCCGTGGATCAGCTTGAGGGCGGGAACGCCTTTTCGCATTTTCGGGTTGACAGCCGCAAACGAGCCGTCAGTATAATGTGATCACATATCAACGTTGCAACCCGCACCGGAGGAGGAGCGCCATGCAACCCACCCGACCCCTGACCCGCATTGCCACGGCCGCGCTGGCCGCATTCGGCATCGCCGCAGTCGCGCACGCACAGGCGCCCATCAAGATCGGCGTGCTCGCGCCGGTCACTGGCCCGCTCGCCACGCCCGGCAAGGACATGGTCGACGGCTGGAACCAGTTCTGGGACCAGGCCGGCCGCACCGCCGGCGGGCGCAAGGTCGAGTACGTGATCGCCGACACCACCTGCAACCCGGACCAGGCGCTCAACCAGGCGCGGCGCCTCGTGCACCAGGAAAAGGTGCATTTCCTCGTCGGCCCGCTGTGCGGCCACGAGGGTCCCGCAGTCGCGCAGGTGAGCAAGGAGACGGGCGTGCCGCTCGTCATGGACGCCGCGGGCGCCGACGTGGTCACCAAGTGGGACCGCACCCCGACCGTGGTGCGCACCGCCGTATCGGCCTCGCAGATCGGGCATCCCTGGGGCGAGTACATGTACAAGGAGCTCGGGCTGCGCAACGTCACCTTCATCGGCCAGGACTACACCTGGGGGCATGAAGTGACGCTCGGCGCGGTGCGCACCTTCACCGCGCTCGGCGGCAAGGTGGCCAAGATCATCTGGAACCCGATCGGCACCAAGGATTACGGCCCGACCATCGCCGCCATCCCCGCCGACACCGACGGCGTGTCCGCGGTGGTGGTGGGCCCGGACCGCGTGCGCCTGTTCGAGGCCTGGTTCAACTTCGGCATGGACAAGAAGAAGAAGATCTACGGTGGCTACTGGATGCACCAGGACGTGCTGCCGCAGATGGACGACCGCGCCATCGGCCTGATCGGCAACTCGCTCAACTACGCCGCCGGCCTGCAGACGCCCGAGAACATCGCCTTCACCACCGAGTTCGCCAAGCGCTACAAGCGCCTGCCGTCCTGGTTCGGCGAGTCCGCGTACTCGGCGGGCCTGTGGGTGAAGACCGCGATCGACTCGATCAAGGGAAACGTCGAGGATCGCGCCGCGTTCCTGAAGGCGATGCGCTCGGTGAGCATCAAGGGCCCGCGCGGACCGCTGAAGCTCGACGCCTACGACAACCCGATCCAGAACGTGTACATCTCGAGGATCCAGAAGATCAAGCACCCGGTGCTGGGCGAGGTCCTCACCAACGTGCCCTTCAAGACCTACGAGGGCGTGTCGCAGTTCTGGACCTTCGACCCGAAGGAGTTCCTGGCGCGCGGTCCGTACAAGCGCTGAGCGGATGAACGCCGGGAGGGGCGGGCGGCGACGCCCGCCTTTTCATTTCAAGGGGCCGCGATGACCAGCGCCATCCTGCAGGCCATCAACGGCGTCTCGCTCGCCGCGCTGCTCTTTCTGCTGGCGAGCGGCTTCACGCTGTCCTTCGGCCTGATGCGCGTGGTGAACATGGCGCACGGCGCGTATTACCTGCTTGGCGGCTACATCGGCCTCACGATCGCCGAAAGGACCGGCAGCTTCGCGCTGGCGCTCGCCGGCGGCGGCGCCGCGATCGTGGTGCTCGGCTATCTCATCGACCGCTTCCTCATCCGCCGCACGGGCGAGAACCACCTCGCGCAGGTGCTGCTCACGGTGGGCGTGGCCTTCGTCCTCGGCGACGTCGCGCTGCAATTCTGGGGCGGGGATAACCTCATGGTGCCGGCGCCGCCGTTCCTCAAGGGCGCGGTGGTGCTGCCCGGGGACATCTACTATCCGAAGTACCGGTTCGTGCTGATCTTCCTCGGCGTCGCCGTCGGCGCGCTGCTGTGGCTGCTGTACAAGAAGACGCAGCTCGGCGCGGTGGTGCGCGCGGGCGTGGACGACCGCGAGCAGGTGAACGCCACCGGCATCAACGTCGACCGCCTGTTCGTGATGGTCTCCGCGCTCGCCTCGTTCCTCGCCGGCCTGGCGGGCGTGGCGGGCGGCGCGTTCCTCACGCTGTACCCGGGCGCGGAGTGGGAGATCCTCGTCTATGCGCTGGTGGTGGTGATCGTCGGTGGCCTCGGCAGCCTGGAGGGCGCCATGATCGGCGCGCTGATCGTAGGGCTGCTCGACGCCTACGGGCGCTGGCTGCTCCCCGAGTTCTCCTACTTCGTGCTGTTCGGGCCGATCGCGCTGCTGATGCTGTTCCGGCCACGCGGCCTGTTCGGCCGGGAGTACTGAGCGTGGACCGTTCGCGCGCCATCCTCGCCGCCGTCGCGCTCGGCGCGGCGCTCGCCCTGCCATTCGTGGGCGGCCCGTTCTGGACCGGCCTGGTGACGCAGATGTACATCTTCGGCCTGCTCGCGCTCTCGGTGGATCTGCTCCTCGGGCAGGCGGGCCTGTTCTCGCTCACGCACGCGTCGTTCTTCGCCGTGTCGGCGTACACGGTGGCCATCCTGCAGGTGCGCTACGGCGTGCCGACGATGCTGGCCGCGCCCGCGGGCATCCTCGCCGGGACGCTGCTGGCCCTCGTCTTCGGACTCGCGGTGAGGACGCGCGGGGTGTATTTCATCCTCATCACCATCGCCTTCGGCTACGTGGTCTGGGGCGTGGCGCACCGCTGGTCCTCGTTCACCGGCGGCGACAACGGCGTCACCAACGTGCCGTTCCCCGCGCTCGGCGGCCTCGCCATCACCTCGCATACGCAGTACTACTACGTGGTGCTGGCCGCGGTGATCCTGTGCGGCCTCGGCTACCGCCTGCTCATCCGCTCGCCGTTCGGCCTGGGCCTGCGCGGCATCAAGGCGAGCGAGACGCGCATGCAGAGCCTGGGCTACCGCACCAGCCTGCACCTGTATGCGGCGTTCGCGCTCTCGGGCGCGCTGGCGAGCTTCGCGGGCGTGCTCTACGTCTACTACAACAAGTTCGTCAATCCGGTCGCCGCCTCGTTCCCGGTCTCGGTGGAGGCGGCGCTGATGGCGATCGTCGGCGGCACCGGCACTATCGTCGGGCCCTTCATCGGCGCGGGCGTGGTGCTCGGCCTGCGCAACTGGGTGTCGAGCTTCGTCGAGATGCACCACGCCATCATGGGCGTGGTGTTCATCGCCACGGTGCTGTGGGCGCCGCAGGGCCTGGTGGGGCTCGCCGGCCGGCTGCGCGCGCGGTTCTCGGGCAAGGACCATGGCTGAGAAGGCCATCGAGGCGGACAACGTCGCCAAGCGCTTCGGCGGGCTGGCCGCGGTGAACGGCGTGTCGCTCGCGGTCGCGGCCGGGGAGCGGCGCGTGCTCATCGGCCCGAACGGCGCGGGCAAGACGACGCTGTTTCACTGCATCACCGGCACGCTCAGGCCAACCAGCGGGCGCGTGGCGCTGTTCGGGCGCGACGTGACGCACGACCCCGAGCACCGGCGCACGGCGCTCGGCATGGGGCGCACCTTTCAGATCACCAATGTGTTTCCGGAGCTCACGCTGCTGGAGAACCTCGCGCTCGCCATCGTCGGCACCGACCGCCGCAAGTGGGTGATGCACCGCCCGGTCGAGGCCTTCGGCGAAGTGCGCCGCCAGGCGCTCGCGGGCCTGGAGGCGGTGGGGCTCGCCGGGCGCGCCGACTGGCTGGTGAAGCTCGTGTCCTACGGCGAGCGGCGGCAGCTCGAGCTGGCGCTGGCTCTCAATACGCACCCCAAGGTGCTGTTCCTCGACGAGCCCTGCGCGGGCCTGTCGCCGAGCGAGCGGCAGCGCATCTCGAGGATGATCGCGGCGCTGCCGCGCGACATCACGCTGATGATGATCGAGCACGACATGGACGTGGCGCTCGGCCTCGCCGACCGCGTCACCGTGCTGCACCAGGGGCAGGTGATCCTGGAGGGCACGCCCGACGAGGTGCGCGCCAACCCGGAAGTGCGCGAGGTGTATTTCGGCCATGGCTGAAGCGCTCCTTTCCGTTCGCGACATCCACACGTTCTACGGCGACAGCTACGTGCTGCAGGGCCTGTCGCTCGAGCTGCGCGAAGGCGCGGTGGTGGCGATCCTCGGCAGGAACGGCATGGGAAAGACGACCCTGATCCGCTCGGTGGCCGGCCTCACGCCGCCGCGCGATGGCGAGATCCGCTTCAAGGGCGCATCGCTGCGCGGCCGGCAACCCTATGCGATCGCGCAGGCGGGCATCGCGCTGGTGCCGCAGGGGCGGCGCATCTTCCGCTCGCTGTCGGTGCGCGAGAACCTGCTGCTGCCGACGAGCGGTCTCGCACGTCCCCGCGCGGGCCGCTGGAACCTGGACGCAGTGCTGGCGGAGTTCCCGCAGCTTGCCGAGCGCATCCAGCATCCGGGCGGCGCGCTTTCGGGCGGCGAGCAGCAGATGCTCGCGGTGGGGCGCGCGCTGATGGCCAATCCCGAGCTGATCCTGATGGACGAGCCCTCCGAAGGCCTGTCGCCGAAGCTCGTGCAGCAGGTCGGGCAGATCATGCGCAAGCTGCGCGAGCACGGGCACGCCGTGCTGCTCGTGGAGCAGAATTTCGCGCTGGCGATGTCGGTGGCGGATTACCTTTACGTGGTGTCGGCGGGGCGCTTCGTGTTCGAAGGCACGCCCGCGGAGCTCGAGAGGGCGCCCGAGATCCTGGACCAGCACCTGGGCGTGGCGGGAGGGCACTGACATGGAGCACTTCGATCTCAAGGGCCGGGTGGCGATCGTCACTGGCGGCAACGGCGGCATCGGGCTGGGAATGGCGCGCGGGCTGGCGAAGGCGGGCGCGGCCATCGTGGTGGCCGGACGCAACGCCAGGAAGAGCGCCGACGCGGTGCGCGGCCTCGAGTCGCTCGGCGCGCGCGCCCTCGCCATCGAAGCCGACGTGACGCAGGAAGCCTCCTGCCGGCAGCTGATCGAGGAAAGCGTGCGGCGGCTCGGGCGCCTGGACATCCTCATCAACAATGCCGGCATTGCGCTGCGCAAGCCGCCGCAGGACTACACGCTCGTGGACTGGCACAAGGTGGTCGACGCGAACCTGACCAGCGCCTTCACCTGCGCGCACGCCGCCTATGCGCACTTCAAGCGCGCCGGGGGCGGCAAGATCATCAACATCGGCTCGATCCTGTCCATCTTCGGCGCGCCCTTTGCCGTCGCCTATGCCGCGAGCAAGGGCGGCCTCGTGCAGATGACCAAGGCGCTCGCCACCGCCTGGGCAAAGGACAACATCCAGGTGAACGCGATCCTGCCAGGCTGGATCGACACCGACCTCACGGTGAGCGCGCGCGAGCAGGTGCCCGGGCTGAACGAGAACGTGCTCAAGCGCACGCCGGCCGGGCGCTGGGGTCGGCCCGAGGACTTCGAGGCGATCGCGGTATTCCTCGCCGGTCCCGGCTCGGCATTCGTCAACGGCACCGCCATCCCCGTGGACGGGGGTTATTCGGTCCAGGTCTAGGAGAACGCCATGGCAAAGCAGCACCGGCTCGACCCGTCGCTGGAGACCGTGCACTGGGGCTATTTCGACGCGAAGCTGCCGCCGCGGCTCGAGGTCGAGTCGGGCGACACGGTCGTGGTGGACACGGTCTCGGGCTGGACCCTGGTGGCGCCCGACCGCAAGCTCTACACCGACGTGCACCACGAGATCGTCACCAAGCTCAAGCCCGAGCTCGGCCCGCACATCCTCACCGGCCCGGTGGCGGTAAAAGGCGCCCTGCCGGGCGACACGCTCGAAGTGAGGATCAAGGCGATCGAGCTCACCGCCGACTGGGGCTGGAACATCATCAGGCCCCTGCGCGGCACGCTGCCCGAGGACTTCCCCGAGTTCCAGGCGCGCGTCATCCCCATGGACCGCAAGGCGATGACGGCCAAGCTGCCGTGGGGCCCGACGATCCCGCTGCAGCCCTTCTTCGGGATACTGGCCACCGCGCCGCGGCCGGAGTACGGGCGCGTGTCGTCGGTCGAGCCGCGCGAGTACGGCGGCAACGTCGACTGCAAGGAGTACGTGCCGGGGACTTCGCTCTTCCTGCCGGTGTTCGTGCCGGGGGCGAACTTCTCCTGCGGCGACGGCCACGCGGTGCAGGGCGACGGCGAGGTGTGCCTCACGGCGCTCGAGACCTGCCTGAAGGGCACCTTCGAGCTCGTCGTGCACAAGAAGAAGCTCGCCATGCCGCGCGCCATCACGCCCACGCACTACATCACGATCGGCCTGAACGAGGATCTCGACGACGCCGCGAAGCAGGCGCTGCGCGACATGATCTCCTGGCTGGTCGAGATGAAGGGCTGGAAGCCGGCCGAGGCCTACGTGTTCTGCAGCCTTGCTTGCGACCTGCACGTCACGCAGCTCGTCGACGGCAACAAGGGCATCCACGCCATGGTGCGGCGAGAGCTGCTGTAGCGGCTGGCGGTGAGCTTCTATTCGGCGCGAGCCCCCGGCCGACGACCGCTCAGGTGGACCCGGGCGAGATCGCGCGCGGGCTGCTGCCCGAAGCACCGCTCCGGAATCTCGTCCAGCCGGGTCAGCATGAAGTCCGGCTGCGCCCCGGCGAGGCCGGAATCGCCGCATTCCCCGCCCCGGACGATCGCCACCCTGAGCCCGGAGTTCCTCGCGGCCAGCACGTCGGCGCGGCTGTCACCTACGAACAACACCGTATCGGCCGGCAGGCGCCACTCGCGTAACACCGCGAAGACGCCCTCGGCGTCGGGTTTCATTCGGCCGACGTCGTCGCGAGTCACGATCGGCCTCAGCCAGCGCGCGAGGCCGAACCGCGCCAGCGCCTGCTCGAGCGCGGCGCGCCCG
>DATFEJ010000027.1:0-11160 GCA_035251235.1 Burkholderiales bacterium | reverse complement strand
AACCACACCGGCCCTTCGGCCCAGCGCGTGAGGCCGGTGGCCAGGCGCTCCACCTTGGCGAGCGGCAGGCGGTAGCGGGCGAAGGACTCGTCGAGCACCACCACCGACGGGTCGGGGTAGCGCGGGCTGGGCTGCCAGGCGCTCATCGCGCGCGCTCGGCGCCGACTAGGACGAGCGGCACGCCGCTGCCGCCATGCTCGCGCAGGCGGCGAACGCAATGCCCAGGACGAAGTTGCACAGCATGCAGGCTGCTTAGTAACACAGCGCCCAAGCCGCGGCAATTGCCGCTAGCCGGGGATGCCGATCAGCATCAGCACGGGAACCGGCGTGGTGGCGGCGGCGATCGTCAGCGCATACCGCGGGAAGCCGAAAATGCCGCTCATGCCCGCGACCAGGCCGATGCCGCCCGCGCCGCCGACGAGCGCGTTGCCCGGCAGGTTGAGGGCGACGGCGAGCGCGAGGTACCGGTGCCGCAGCAGCATGCCGGTCCAGCCGGACGCGGCCCGATGCGCGAGCAGATCGAGCCGCTGCGCCGGCGCAGCGCGCGTCAGGTCCTCCACCAGCCGGAGCGCACGCCCCTGGCCGGTCGCCCGGAAGAACGCGCCGATGCAGCGCAACGGCACGAGGCGCCCGCAGAGGAAGCTGAGCGCCAGCGCGAGCTGGGTGCACAGATACACGAGAAGGATGCCCTTGCCGCCGAGCAGCAGCATGAGCGCCAGGCCGATCTCGATCCCCGGCACGAACGGCAGCGCCATGGCGGCGACATACGCCGCTGCCAGGACCGCGATGGCGACCCCCGTCATTTCGACAAGTTGCGCGGGCGGAGCCTGCGGTTCGATCTGCTCGCCGAGCCACATGCCGGCGAGGCACAGGGCGACGAGCGCGGCCGCGGGTGCGACTCCTCGCAGGGATGCGACCGCGGGCCGCGCGTCGCCCATCGCACGCTCAGAACGTGAACGCCTGCCGGTCCTGGGCCGCGCCGATCACCGCCGCACCGCCCATGAACTCGGCGTTCGCGAGCATGTTGTCCTGCGTCACGCCATGCGTCTTGGCGCAGGGCGGGCACACGCCGATGCGACCGCCGTTCTCCTTGAACGCCTTGAGGAGCTCGGCGATCGGGGGAAAGCTCTTCGGGATGACGCCGTCCGCCGCACCCTGCTTGGCGAGCATCACCCCCTCGAGCGTGACCCACACCACCACGTCGCCGCCCGCGGCGAGCGCATTGTTGGCGAGCACGAGCGGCGCGGCCACGCGATCGGCGTCGCCGTTGAAGTGAGTGACGGTGAACAGGTACTTGTTCTGGTTGCTGGTCATGGCTGATTTCCTCCTTTGGCTGGGTGGAACGACTATTCCTTCAGCGCGAGGATCGAGACGCTCTTCACGCCGTACTTGCGCGTCGCGCCCTGCGCGTTGTCGGAGATGAACCGGTAGGCCGGGTTGTCGCGCACCGTGCGCACGCGCAGGCCCGCGGACTCGATCGCGGCGACGTAGTCGCCGATCTGCATGGCGCCGCCGATGCACGCCGCCCACAGCGTGGCGTTGCAGGTGATGCCCTCGGGCAGCTGCTTCTCGGTGACGATGTCGGCGAGCGCGAGCCGGCCGCCGCGCTTGAGCAGCCTCGCCGTATCGCGGAACACCGCGTGCTTGTCGGGCGAGAGGTTGACGACACCGTTGCTGATGACGGCGTGGCAGCTCTCGCTGGCGAGCCCGGTCAACTCGATGTAGCCCTTGCGGAACTCGACCTGGGCGAACGCGGCCGCGGCGCGCAGGCGCTCGGCCTTGGCGAGCTGCTCGTCGGTCATGTCGATGCCGATCACGCGGCCGTCGCGGCCGACCTTGAGCGCGGCGACGAACACATCCATGCCGGAGCCGCTGCCCAGGTCGACGACCGTCTCGCCCGGCCTGAGCGCCGCGAGATCGAAGTAGTGGCCGACGCCGGCGAACGAGTCGATGGCCGGCGCGGGAATCGCGTCCAGATCCGCGCTCGCGTAGCCGAGCCGCTCGGCGAGCGCGCGGCCCATCTCGAAGTGGAACTCCCCGTGCGGCTCGAGGGCGACGTCGCGGTACATGGATTTCACCTTCTGCTCCAGCGCCGCGACGTCCAGGCGCTTCGGGTTCAGTGCAATGGTGGACATGTTCGGAATCTCCTTGCAGTGGTTTGAGGTTAGAGGGCCAGGGTGAGCGACTCGAGTCCGGGCGACAGACGCTCGGTTGCAGGCTCGGGCCAGTCGATCTCGATCTCGTTGCGCGACTCGGCGTGCAGCACCAGGCACCCGTCGCGCCGCGCGGCGAAGCTCTCGCCCGCGCGCAGCCGCTGGGAACGCTCGTCGGGCGCGTGCGCGATCCAGATCGACCCTGCGCGGACGTGCACCGTCAGCCCGGTCATTGCGGTGAGGCTGAGCGTGCCGCGCTCGACGATCGAAAGGCGGCCTGCAATCTGTGCCCGCGCGAAAGACGGCACGGGAATACGGTTGCGAGCGATGGCGATGTTCATGATCGAGTCCTCCTTGTCCGCCGCGGCACGCTCGACCGAGCGCGCCTGTGCAGCCCAAGACGCGGCGTGCGCCGAAACGGTTCCAGCGCGGCGCGGCCCCGTGGTTCAATGCAAGAAAGTGGGAACCGATTGCGGGGCTGCTGCGTCCTTGCAAAGGGAGGGGTCATGGCGGTTTCGAGGAAAGTCTTCGAAGATCAGGTGCTTGCGCTGCTCGGCTGCCTGCAGGGCGTCGCACGGCGGCTGACCCGCAACGACGCCGACGCCGAGGATCTGGTGGCCGAGACCGTGGCGCGCGCCTGGCGCGCGCTCGATACGCTGGAGAGCGAGCAGGCGTTTCGCGCGTGGATCTTCCGCATCCTCAACAACACCTTCATCAGCAACCTGCGCAGCGCGAGCGCGCGGCCGCAGCTCGACCCGATGGCGTGCGCGGAGGCAGACGAGGACGAGGCCGATTTTTCGGTGTTCGAGCAGATGCACCAGCCGTTCCTGCTCTGGTTCAGCAACCCGGAACAGGAGTTCCTGGACAAGCTGTTGCGCGAGGACCTGGATCGCGCGATCGCCGCGCTGCCGGACTGCCACCGCGTCGTGGTGATCATGTCCGACCTGCAGGAGTTCAGCTACGCCGAGATCGCGGAGACCCTGGCGATCCCGATCGGCACCGTGCGCTCGCGCCTGGCGCGCGCGCGCGGCGCGCTGCAGAAGGCGCTCTGGCAGCAGGCCCAGGCATACGGACTGACGAACGCGCCGTCCCCGTCGCGCACAACAGCAACAGCAAAGGCACCGTGAGATGACCAAAGAACAGATCAATTGCGAGCAGGCCCTCAAGCAGATCCTGGAGTACGTCGACCACGAGCTCGGCGAGCACGAGCGCGCCGCGATGCAGGAGCACCTGCACACCTGCAAGAGCTGCTTTTCGCGCGTGGAGTTCGAGCGCCGGCTGAAGGAAAAGGTTGGCGCCGTTTGCGATGAAGAGGTGCCCGCGCAGCTGGCCGCGCGCGTCAAGGGCCTGCTCAAGAACTTCTGAGCCGCGACGGCAACGTCGGAAGGAGGCAGCCATGGTCGCGATCGTCAGCGACAAGCGCGAATTCATCTTCAAGGCGGTGGCCGACATGTACACCGATGTCGCCACGCATCCGGAGAAGACGTTCCACTTTCCGACGGGACGGCTCGCATGCCTGTTCGTCGGCTATCCGGGCCACCAGCTCGACCTGATCCCGGCTGCGGCGCCCGAGTCATTCGCAGGCGTGGGGTATCCCTTTGCCGCAGGCGTCATCCGCGAGGGCGACGTAATCCTCGACGTCGGCTCGGGCTCGGGCACCGATGCGCTGATCGCCAGCACGCTCACCGGGCCGCGCGGCAAGGTGTACGGGCTCGACATGACGCCGGCCATGCTGGACAAGCTGCGGCGCAACATCGCTGCCATGGGCGCGCAGAACGTCGTGCCGCTCGAGGGCAACGCCGAGGAGATCCCGCTCGCGGAGGCCTCGGTCGACGTGATCACCAGCAACGGCGTCCTCAACCTCGTGCCGGACAAGCCGCGCGCCTTCGCAGAGCTCGCGCGCGTGCTCAAGCCCGGCGGACGCGTGCAGATCTCGGACATCTCGCTCGCCAAGCCGGTGTCGGACAAGTCCCGCTCCGACCCGAAGCTGTGGGCCGAGTGCGTGGTGGGCGCGGTGGTGGAGGACGATTACGTGGCGAAGCTGCGCGCCGCCGGCCTCGAGGTCGAAGTGATCAGCCGGTTCGACTACTTCGCCGGCAGCGCGAGCGCGGACACGCGTCGCGTCGCCCACGGGCTGGGCGCGCACACGATCGTCCTGCGCGGAACCAGGGCCTAGCGGCCGCACCCCGAGACTCGCTGCACTTCCCCGTCCAAGCGCGCTGCGGGGCCTTGACAAGCCCCCGCCGGCGCGCGCAGTATTCAACTACTTAGTTGATGAGTTGAGTACTGGTCCATGGAAGCGTTTGTCCTCGCCCACGAGCCCACCGTCCGGCTGACCGCGTTTGCCGTGGTCCTGGCCTTAATGGCGATCTGGGAGGTCCTGGCGCCACGCAGGTCGAGACCCCTCGCGCGGCGTCGGCGCTGGCCCGCCAACCTGGGCCTCGTCGTGCTGAACTCGATCCTCGTCCGGCTGCTCTTTCCCGCCGCCGCGGTGGGCGTGGCGCTCACCGCCGAGACCCAGGGCTGGGGGCTGTTGCACCGCTACGACGTCCCGGCCTGGATTGCCCTGGTGGCGGGCGTCGTCGCGCTGGACCTCGCGATCTATCTCCAGCACGTGATGTTCCATGCCGTGCCCGCGCTCTGGCGGCTGCATCGCATGCATCACGCCGACCTGGATATCGACGTGACGACCGGCGCGCGCTTTCACCCGGTCGAGATCGTGCTCTCGATGCTCATCAAGTTCGCGGTGATCGCGGCGCTCGGCGTGCCGCCGGTGGCGGTGCTGCTCTTCGAAGTCCTGCTGAACGCCACTTCGATGTTCAATCACGCCAACGTGCGCATCCCGCGGGCGCTCGAGCCGGCGCTGCGCTGGCTGGTGGTCACGCCGGACATGCACTGCGTGCATCACTCCATCGAGCGCGACGAGACGAACAGCAACTTCGGCTTCAACCTGCCGATCTGGGACCGGCTGTTCGGCACGTACCGCGCCCAGCCGCGCGCCGGCCACGCGGCGATGACGATCGGCATCCCGGAGTTCCGCGACGTCGCTGAATGCAGCACGCTCGTCGGCATGCTCGCCATCCCCTTCCAGAGCGCAAAGGAGCCGCGCGATGGCCAAGACGCTGTTTATCCTTAACGAGCAGCCCTACGGCGGCGAGCGCAGCTACAACGGGCTGCGGCTCGCCATCTCGCTGGTCAAGACGCAAGCCGAGGAAGTGCGCCTGTTCCTGATGGGAGACGCCGCGGCCTGCGCCAAGCGCGGCCAGAAAGTGCCCCAGGGCTACTACAACGTCGCCGACATGCTCGGCATGGTCGCGCGTCGCGGCGCAAGGATCGGCGTGTGCGGCACCTGCATGGAGGCACGCGGCATGGCGGATGCCGAGCTCGTCGAGGGCGCGCAGCACAGCACGATGGCCGAACTCGCCGAATGGCACCAGTGGGCGGACAAGGTCGTCGTCTTCTGAGGGGGCGGAGATGACGGAAAAGAGATCGGTCCTGATCCTGGGCGCCGGCATCGGGGGCATCGCCCTCGCCATCCGGCTGCGCAAGCTGCTGCCCCGCGGCCATCGCATCGCGCTCGTGGATCGGGAGGCGGACCACGTCTTCGCGCCGTCGCTGCTCTGGCTCATGACCGGCAATCGGAGCGCCGGGCAGATCACGCGGCCGCTCAGCGCGATCGCCGGGCGCGGCGTCGAGATGATCCGTGGCACCGTGGAATCCATCGACGCGGCCGCCAAGACTGCGCGGGTGGACGGCAAGGAAATCGGTGCCGAGCACCTGGTCGTTGCGCTGGGCGCGGCGCTCGCGCCCGAGCGCGTCCCCGGACTCGCGCAGGCGGGGCACAATCTCTACAGCCTCGCGGGCGCCGGCTCGCTGCGTGACGCGCGGCTCGCGGTCACGCGCGGGCGGATCGTCGTCCTGATCGCGGCGCTGCCGTTCAAGTGTCCCGCGGCGCCGAACGAGGCGGCGATGCTGCTGGAGTACGACTGCCGCAGGCGCGGCGTGCGCCAGGACGTCCAGCTCGACCTTTACACGCCTGAGCCCGGCCCGATGCCGGTCGCCGGCGCGCAGGTGTCGAAGGCGCTGCGCCAGATGATCGAGGCAAAGGGCATCGGCTATCACCCCGAGCACGCCGTGGCCGCGGTCGATCCTGCGCGGCGCCTGGTCCGCTTTGCGAACGGCGCCGAGACCGATTTCGCGCTACTCGCGTACGTCCCGCCCCACGCGGCGCCCAAGGTCGTGCAGGAAGCCGGGCTGTGCGGCGAGAGCGGATGGGTGCCGGTCGATCGCGAGACCATGCAAACCAGGTTTCCCGGCGTCTATGCGCTGGGGGACGTGGCTGGCATCATGCTGACCTCGATCGGCCGGCCCCTGCCCAAGGCGGGCGTGCTGGCCCACAACGAAGCCGAAATGCTTGCCCACAACATCGCGAGCCTGATCACCGGGAAGAACGCCGCGCAGCGGTTCACGGGCGAAGGCTCCTGCTTCATCGAGACCGGCGACGGCCGTGCGGGGTTCGGCAGCGGCAACTTCTACGCCACGCCTGCGCCGGCGATCCGCCTGAAGCCGCCGAGCGCCTGGCTGCACTGGGGCAAGGTCGCGTACGAGAAGTACTGGCTGTGGAGCAAGTTTTGACCGCCAAGGGCAGGCCCCTCGCGGCCGGCGACTCGGCCAAGGCGGCCCTGTACCAGCAGCTCGCGCGCGTGGCGCAGGCGCTCGGCAGCCCGGGGCGCCTGCAGATACTGGAATATGTCGCTCAAGGCGAGCGCAGCGTGGACGCGCTCGCCACGATGAGCGGCCTGTCGGTGGCCAATACCTCCAAGCACCTGCAGGCCCTGCGCCAGGCGGGGCTCGTGACGGCGCGCAAAGAGGGGCTCAGGGTGTACTACCTGCTTGCGGGCGACGATGTCGTCGCGCTCGTCTCCGCGCTGCGCGCCGTGACCGAGCATCGCGTCGCGGACATGGAGCGGCTGGTCAGTCTCTGGTTCTCGCATCGCGACGAAATGGAGCCGGTGCCGGCGGCGGAGCTGCTCGCGCGCGCGCGCAAGGGCCTGGTGACCGTGCTGGACGTCCGGCCTGCAGAGGAATACGCCGCCGCGCACATTCCCGGCGCGATCAACGTCCCGCTCGACAAGCTGGAGAGCTATCTGTCGCGGCTGCCCAAGCGCAAGGAGGTGGTCGCGTACTGCCGCGGCCCCTACTGCCTGATGTCGTTCGAGGCGGTCGCGAAGCTCAGGAAGCGCGGCTGGCGCGCGCGCCGGCTGGAGAACGGCCTCCCGGAGTGGCGCGCGGCGGGCTTGCCGGTGGTCGTGGAGAGCGAGGCATGAAGACCATCCTCATCACCGGGGCCGCGGGCGACGTCGGCACCCACCTGCGCCGCGAGCTCGCCGGCAAGTACCGCATCCGCGCCTCGGACCTCAGGCCGCTGAAGAAGGTGGCGCAGGAGACCTCTGTGCGCGCCGACATTGCGAAGATGTCGGATGCGCTCAAGATCACGAAAGGCGTGGACGCGGTGGTGCACCTCGGCGGCTATTCTGTGGAAGGCCCGTGGCAAGGGATCCTGAGCGCCAACATCATCGGCTGCTACAACGTGTTCGAGGCGGCGCGCAGGAATGGCGTGAAGCGCATCCTCTTTCCCACCTCGAACCACGCCACGGGCTTCTACCGGCGCGACCAGACCATCGACCACCACGTCTACCCGAAGCCCGACAGCCGCTACGGCGTCTCCAAGGTGTTCGGCGAGGCGCTGGGGAGCCTGTACGCCGACAAGTACGGCATGGAGGTGTTCTGCATGAGGATCGGCAACGTGAATCCCAAGCCGATCGACAAGCGGCGCCTGTCGCTCTGGTTCAGCCCGCGCGACCTCGCGCAGCTCGTCGCGATCGGCATCGAGCACCCGGACATTCGTTTCGAGATCGTCTACGGCATCTCCGGCAACCGGCGCGCCTGGTACGACAACCGCAACGCCCACCGGCTGGGCTACCGGCCGCAGGACGATTCGGAGGAGTTCGCCGCAGACATCCTTGCGCGCGAGATCCCCGGCGATCCCGTGGCGGAGAAGTTCCAGGGCGGGCTGTTCTGCGTAGCGGAGGACATCCCCAATCCCGCGCCTATTCCCGCGGCCGCGCGCTCGCAGCCACCGCGCTCGCGCCGGCGGCGCGTCCGATGAACACCTAAATGAGAAAAATGGGGACTGTCCCCATTTAGTCGTCGGCGTGCGCGGCGGGCTTGTGCGCGGCGACCAGCCGCTGCTGCAGCTGGGGCGGCGCCGGGTCGTAGTGGCTGAATTCCAGCGAGTACGAGCCGTGGCCGGCGGTGATCGACTTCAGGCGCGCGGGGAAGTGCTCCAGCTCCGCGAGCGGCGCCTGCGCCATGATCTGCACCGTCCCGGGGCGCGGCGAGTCCGAGCCCTTGATCTGGCCGCGGTGCCCCGAGAGCTCGCCGGCGATGTCGCCCATCTTCTGCTCGGGCGCGACGATCTGCACGTTGACGATCGGCTCGAGCACGATCGGCCGCGCCTTGGCGAGCGCGTCGAGGAAGGCCTTGCGGCCCGCCGACATGAAGGCCACGTCCTTGGAGTCCACCGGGTGGCTCTTGCCGTCGTACACCGTGACGCGCACGTCCTGGATCGGGTAGCCGGCCACGTACCCGGTCTCCAGCACGCCGCGCACGCCCTTCTCGACGGACGGGATGAACTGGTTGGGGATGGCGCCGCCCTTCACGCTGTCCACGCACTCGAAGCCCTTGCCGCGCGGCAGCGGCTCGACCTTGAGGAACACCTCGCCGAACTGGCCGGCGCCGCCGGTCTGCTTCTTGTGCCGGCTATGCCCTTCCGCGCGCGAGGCGATCGTCTCGCGGTAGGGGATCGAGGGCGGCCGCGTGTCGAGCTCGAGCTTGTACTGGCCGGCGATGCGCTCCAGGGTCGTGCGCAGGTGCATCTCTCCGAGGCCGCGCATCACGGTCTCGTTCGCCTGCGCGTTGTGCTCGATCCTGAGGCACGGATCCTCGGCGATGAGCTTGTGCAGCACGTCGGACACCTTCTGCTCGTCGCCGCGCTTCTTCGGCTGCAGCGCGAGGCCGAACACGGAAGTCGGCAGCTCGAAGGGCCGGCCGTGGATGTGCGCGTCCTCGGCCGAGTCGTGCAGGATGTGGTCGAACTGGATGTCCTCCACCTTGGCGATGGCGCAGATGTCGCCGGGCACCGCCTCGCTCACCTCGACCTGGGTCTTGCCGCGCAGCAGGTAGAGGTGTCCCGGCTTGATGGGCTTGCGCGCCTCGCCCACGTAGAGCTGCATGCCGGGCGTGAGGCGGCCCTGGTGCACGCGGAACACGGCAAGGCGCCCGACGTAGGGATCGATCTCGACCTTGAAGACGTGCGCGAGCGCGTGCTGCGACGGATCGGGCACCGCCTGGATCTCGCCCGGCGCGCCGCCATCCGCGGGCACGCTCAGGTACCTGGGCGGGTTGCCTTCCGCCGGGTTGGGCAGCAGCTTGACGATGACCTCGAGCAGCTCGGCCACGCCCGCGCCGGTCTTCGCCGAGCAGAAGACCACCGGCACCAGGTGGCCGTCGCGCATCGCCGCCTCGAGCGGCTCGTGCAGCGCCTCGGGCGCGATCTCGCCCTTCTCCAGGTACTCCTCCATGAGCTTCTCGTCGACCTCCACGACCTGGTCGACGAGGCTGCGGTGCGCTTCGGCCACGGAAGAGAAGTCCGCCTCGCCCGAGGGCGCGAAGAAGCAGTCGGACACCTTCGAGGCCTTGCCCGCGGGGAGGTTCAACGGCAGGCATTCCTTGCCGAAGGCTTCCTGGATCTCGCCCAGCAGCCGCTCGAGCTCGACGCCGTCGGCGTCCATCTTGTTGACGATGACCAGGCGATCGAGCCCGCGCTTGGCCGCCCACTGCATGAAGCGCCCGGTCATCATCTCGATGCCGTTCTGCGCGTTGATGACGATCGCCGCGGTCTCGACCGCCGCCAGGGCGGGCAGGGCATGGCCGAGGAAATCCGGGTAGCCGGGGGTGTCCAGCAGGTGGACAACCGTCGGTGCCTCGGCGGCGTTCCCGCCGTTCACCTCGAAGCTCGCCACCGCGAGCTTGAGCGAGTGCTGCAGCTGCCTTTCCAGCGGGGTGTAGTCGCAGGTGGTGGTGCCGCGCTCGACGCTGCCGGCCGCCGGGATCGCGCCCGCGCGCGCAAGCAGCGCCTCGGCGAGCGATGTCTTGCCGCTCCCCGCCTGGCCGACGAGCGCGATCGTCCTCAGGTGCTTGATGAGGTGCTTTGCCATGCGCTCCTCCTCCCGCCAATCCTACTTCGGGAAGCGCCGCCCGCGCTACTTCTTCGCCGGCTCCTTCTTCTCCAGCAGCTCCACGCGCTTCCTGAGCACGTCGTCGAACTTGGCGCGGGCGATGAGCAGCACCTGGCCGGCCAGGGCTTTCTCCCTGGGCAGGCGCTCGGCGAGCTGCTTGCCGCGCTCGGCCGCATCCTGGCCCGAGGCCTTGGGCTCGCCGGAGATCCACAGCGTGGCGTAGAAATTCTCGCCGCGCGGCTTGCCGAGCTTGAGCGTGTAGGTCAGGCCGTCGAAGGTGCTCGCCACCACGGTGGCGGGCCGGTCGAGGCCGGTCTCGTCGGGCCGCAGGCCCGGCGCCGCCACGTCGGCGATCTCGACGCGGTTGAGCGAGTACGACGCCGAGTTCGCGCGGATGACGTCGAGCTTCTCCCCCGCGAAGAGCGGCGTCAGCCGCCAGTCGGCGTTCTCGCCGGCGCGCGCGATGCGCCACTTGCCGCTCGCCGGGAAGTCCACCTCCATGACGCGCACCTTCTCCGCGCCGAATCCGGTCTTCGACACCCAGGTCGAACTCGCCGCGCTGGCGAGCGGCAGCGGGTCGGCGACGATGAGCGCCGTGTCCGGCGCATCGGGCAGCAGCACGAAGCGGCCGTCGCCCGGGGCGGTGTCCGCGTTGCGCGGCTCGCGCTTGAAGTACTTGCCGCCCACGACGAGCGCGGCGAGCGGCT
>DATFEJ010000032.1:0-25986 GCA_035251235.1 Burkholderiales bacterium | reverse complement strand
CGCGCGTCCCAGCCGCCGCGCACGGCCTGCGGGATCTCGAAGGGCGGGTGCGGCCAGCCGATCGCCGCGCGCGTCGCCGCGATCTCCTCGGCGCCGAGCGGCGCGCCGTGCGCGGCGCCGGTGTTGGCCTTCTTCGGCGCGCCCTTGGCGATCACCGTCTTGCAGCAGATCAGGGTAGGCCGGGACGTCTCGCGCTTCGCCTTGCGCATGGCCCTGTGCACCGCCTCGACGTCGTGGCCGTCCACGTTCGGGATCACCTGCCAGCCGTAGCCGGCGAAGCGCTTGGGCACGTCGTCGGTGTACCAGTGCGCGATGTGGCCCTTCTCCGAGTCGATGGAGATGCCGTTGTCGTCGTACACCGCGATCAGCTTGCCCAGGCCGAGCGTGCCGGCGAGCGAGCAGGCCTCGTGCGAGATGCCCTCCATCAGGCAGCCGTCGCCGAGGAACACGTAGGTGTGGTGATCGACGATCTCGAGCCCGGGGCGGTTGAAGCGCGCCGCGAGGAGCTTTTCCGCGAGCGCCATGCCGACCGCGTTCGCCACGCCCTGGCCGAGCGGCCCGGTCGTGGTCTCCACGCCCGGCGTGTGGCCGTGCTCGGGATGGCCGGGCGTTTTCGAGCCGAGCTGGCGGAAGCGCTTGAGCTCCGCCATCGGCAGGTCGTAGCCGGTGAGGTGCAGCAGCGCGTAGAGCAGCATCGAGCCGTGGCCGTTGGAAAGGACGAACCGGTCGCGGTTCGGCCAGGCCGGATTGGCGGGGTTGTGCCGCAGGTGCCGGTGCCAGAGCGCCACGGCGATCTCCGCCATGCCCATCGGCATGCCGGGATGGCCGGACTTGGCGGCCTCCACCGCGTCCATCGCCAGCGCGCGCAATGCGTTGGCGAGGTCAGCGTCGGATGCGGCGGGGGAGGTCATGGCCGGAAAAGGCCGCAATTATCTCGGAAACGCGCCGCGCGCGGAAGGCGCGTCTCGATTATCCGGCGTAGCGCGCCGCCATTTTCTCCAGCGGCACCGGCTTGATGCGCGGCGCCTGCCCGGCGCAGCCGAAGGCCGCGAAGCGCTCCTTGCACAGCTCGCGCGCGGCGGCGGTCGCGTCCTTGAGGAACTTGCGCGGGTCGAACTCACCGGGATCCTTGGCCATCGCGCGGCGCATCGCGCCGGTCATTGCGAGGCGGATGTCGGTGTCGATGTTCACCTTGCGCACGCCGTGGCGGATGCCTTCGACGATTGATTCGACCGGCACGCCATAGGTTTCCTTGATCGCGCCACCATTTTCGCGGATCACTTTCAGCCACTCCTGCGGCACCGAAGAGGACCCGTGCATCACCAGGTGCGTGTCGGGCAGGCGCGCATGGATCTCCTTGATGCGGTCGATCGCCAGCACGTCGCCCGTGGGCTTCTTGGTGAACTTGTAGGCGCCGTGCGAGGTGCCGATGGCGACCGCGAGCGCGTCGACCTTGGTCTGCGCGACGAAATCCGCCGCCTGCGCCGGATCCGTGAGCAGCTGCTCGCGCGAGAGCTTGCCCGCCGCGCCCACGCCGTCCTCCTCGCCCGCCTCGCCGGTCTCGAGCGAGCCGAGACAGCCCAGCTCGCCCTCGACCGAGACGCCCACCGCGTGCGCCATCTCCGCGACCTTGCGCGTGACCGCGACGTTGTACTCGTAGGACGCCGGGGTCTTCATGTCCTCCTTCAACGAGCCGTCCATCATCACGCTGGTGAAGCCCGAGCGGATCGAGCCCTGGCATACCGCGGGGCTTGCGCCGTGATCCTGGTGCAGCACCACCGGAATCTCGGGGTAGGACTCGACCGCAGCCTCGACCAGGCGCCGCAGGAACGCCTCGCCCGCGTACTTGCGCGCGCCCGCGGAGGCCTGCAGGATCACCGGGCTCGCGGTGGCTTCGGCCGCCTGCATGATCGCCTGGATCTGCTCCAGGTTGTTGACGTTGAACGCCGGCACGCCGTAGCCGTTCTCGGCGGCGTGATCGAGCAGTTGCCTGAGCGAAACCAGGGCCACGGACTTCCTCCTAGCCTTTGCCGAGCGCGAGCTTCCTGCGCTCCATCAGGCGCCAGATCATGGGGGTGAAGACGAGCTGCATGGCGAGGTCCATCTTGCCGCCCGGGGCGACGATGGTGTTCGAGCGCGACATGAACGAGTCGTGCAGCATGGTGAGCAGGTACGGGAAATCGATGCCACGCGGGTTGGCGAAGCGGATGACGAGGAAGCTCTCGTCGGCCGCCGGGATGTGGCGCGCGATGAACGGGTTGGAGGTGTCCACCACCGGCACGCGCTGGAAGTTGATGTGCGTCTGCGCGAACTGCGGCACGATGTAGTGCACGTAGTCGGGCATGCGCCGCAGGATGGTCTCGGTCACCGCCTCGGTGGTGTAGCCGCGCGCGGCGCGGTCGCGGTGCAGCTTCTGGATCCACTCCAGGTTGATGACCGGCACCACGCCGATCAAGAGATCGGCGTGGCGCGCCACGTTCACCTTGTCGGTGACCACCGCGCCGTGCAGGCCCTCGTAGAACAGGACGTCGGTATCGGGCTCGATGTCCAGCCACGGCGTGAAGGTGCCCGACTGCTGGGCGTAGGGCGCGGCCTCCTCGGCGTTGTGCAGGTACTTGCGCGTGCGGCCGCGCCCGGTGGCGCCGTAATCGCGGAACAGCGCCTCGAGCTCCTCGAACAGGTTGTTCTCGGGGCCGAAATGGCTGAAGTGCTCGTTGCCGCGCGCGAGCTCCTCGGCCATCTTCTGCTTCATCGTGGCGCGGTCGTAGCGATGGAACGCGTCGCCTTCGACGAAGGCGGCCTTCACGCCCTCGCGGCGGAAGATCTCCTCGAAGGTGCGCATCACCGAGGTCGTGCCGGCACCCGAGGAGCCGGTGATGGCGATGACTGGATGGCGCTCGGACATGGTGCGCTGGCCGCCCTCAGTGCGCGGCGCGGAACAGGCCGCGCGTGCCAAAGAGCGGCGCGTCGTAGGGCTTCTGGTTGTGGTCGCGGTGGTACTGCTCGATGCGCTCCACCTCGTGCTGCGCGCCGAACACGAACCCCGAGCGCTGGTGCAGTCCCGCGGGCTCGACCTCCAGCACCGGGCCGTAGCCCGTGCTCGCGCGCCCGCCCGCCTGCTCGATCACCATGCCGATCGGGTTCGCCTCGTACAGCAGCCGCAGGCGGCCGCTCCTGCCCTGCTCGCGCTCGTCGCGCGGATAGAGGAACACGCCGCCGCGCATGAGGATCCTGTGCGCCTCGGCCACCAGCGACGCGATCCAGCGCATGTTGAAGTCCTTGCCGCGCGGGCCGCTCCTGCCCGCCATGCACTCCTCGACGTAGCGCTTGACCGCCGGCTCCCAGAAGCGCGCGTTCGACGTGTTGATGGCGAACTCGCTGGTGTCCTCCGGCACGCGCAGGTTCGGGTGCGTGTAGATGAACTCGCCGATCTCGCGGTCGAGCGTGAAGCCGTGCGTGCCGTTGCCGAAGGTGAGCACCAGCATCGTCGTCGGGCCGTAGATGGCGTAGCCCGCGCACACCTGCCGCGCGCCCGGCTGCAGGAAGTCCTGCAGCGAGGGCTCGGTCGCCCCTTCCGGGGCGCGCAGCACGGAGAAGATCGAGCCCACGGAGACGTTGACGTCGATGTTCGAGGAGCCGTCGAGCGGGTCGAAGGCGAGCAGGTACCGGCCGCGGGGAAACTGCGGCGGCACGAGATAGGGCGCGTCCATTTCCTCCGAGATCATGCCGGCGAGCGTGCCGCCCCATTCGTTGGTGCGCAGAAAGATGTCGTTCGCCACCACGTCGAGCTTTTCCTGCTCCTCGCCCTGCACGTTGCGTGAGCCGGCATGCCCCTGCATGCCCGCGAGCGCCCCCTTGCCCACCAGGTACGCGATGCGCTTGCAGGCGAGGCGGATGTCGTTGACGAGCGCGGTGAAGCCGCCGGTGGCGCCGGGAAAGCGGCGCTGCTCGCCGATGATGTACTCCGTGAGCGTCGTCTCAGGCCGGGGCATGCGCTTCGCCCAGCAGCCGGGTGAGCCGCGGCAGCTCGAGCCCCTCGAGCGAGGGCAGCACCAGGTCCGCCCCGGAGAAATCCTCCTCCTTCGTCCAGCGCGAGGGCGTGATTACGGTCGTGAGGCCCGCCGCTTTCGCCGCGCGCAGGCCGTTGAGCGAGTCCTCGAAGGCGATGCAGGCCTCGCTCGGCAGCCTGAGGCTCGAGAGCGCCAGGCGGTAGATGTCGGGCGCGGGCTTCTTCTCCGGCACCACGTCGCCGCAGGCGACGACGTCGAAGGCCACCTCGCGCGCCGCCCCGAGATTCGCCTGCAGCAGCGCATCGACGTTGGCCGAGGTCGTGGTCGAGGCGATCGCCAGCTTGAGTCCCGCGCCCTTGGCGGCGCGCAGCAACGCCAGCACGCCGGGCCGGAACGGGCGCTGCCCGCGCACCAGCAGCTCGGTGTAGATGCGCGTCTTGGTGTCGTGCAGCGCGGGCACGATGGCGAGCAGCCGCTCGCGCTCGGCGGCCGGCACGCGCAGCGTGCCGATGTAGTGGCGCAGGCGCTCCTTGCCACCGGAGACCTTGAGCAGGCTGGCGTACAGCGGCGGGCTCCAGTCCCACCACAGCGCGAGCTCGATGAACGCGGCGTTGAACGCCTGGCGGTGCGTCTCCTCGGTGTCGGCGAGCGTGCCGTCGAGGTCGAAGATGAGCGCTTCAAGCATGGGGCACCGTGAAGGCCGTGCCCAGCGTCTGGCGCAGGTTGTCGTAGCCGATCACCCGCACCACGTCGCCGGGGTGCGCCTTGCGGCAGGCCTCGGCTTCGGCCAGCACCCGGTCGACGCTGCGCTCGCCGAACAGCGGCAGCTTCCACATGCTCCAGTAGGAGCCCGTCGCGCGCTCGGGCGCGGCGTGCTCGATCGCCGGGTTCCAGCCGCGCGCCAGGATGTACTCGACCTGCTGGCGCACCTGTGGCCGGGTCATCGGCGGCAGGTAGGAGAAGGTTCCGAGTTTCATGCGCTCACCGTATCGAGTTTGTCCACGACGTCGAATTCGAACTTGATTTCCTTCCAGGTCTCCATCGCGGCCCTGAGCTCCGGGCTCGAGCGGGCCGCGGCCACCAGGATGTCCTTGCCTTCCCGCTCGAGGTCGCGGCCGCAGTTGCGCGCCTCGACGCAGGCTTCGAGCGCGACGCGGTTCGCCGCCGCGCCGGCAGCGTTGCCCCAGGGGTGGCCGAGCGTGCCGCCGCCGAACTGGAACACGGCGTCGTCGCCGAAGATGGCGAGCAACGCCGGCATGTGCCAGACGTGGATGCCGCCCGAGGCGACCGCAAAAGCGCCGGGCATCGAGCCCCAGTCCTGGTCGAAGAAGATGCCGCGCGCGCGGTCCTCTTTGACGTAACGCTCGCGCAGCAGGTCGATCCAGCCGAGCGTCGCCTGCCGGTCGCCCTCCAGCTTGCCGACCACTGTGCCGGTGTGCAGGTGATCGCCCCCCGAGAGGCGCAGGGCCTTGAGCAGCACGCGAAAGTGGATGCCGTGGTGCCGGTCGCGGTCGATCACGGCGTGCATCGCGCGGTGGATGTGCAGCAGCACGCCGTTCTCGCGGCACCAGTTGGCGAGCCCCGTGTTGGCGCAAAAGCCCCCGGTGAGAAAGTCGTGCATGATGATCGGCATGCCGAGCGACTTGGCGAACTCGGCGCGCTTGTACATCTGCTCGGGCGTAGGGGCGGTGACGTTGAGGTAGTGGCCCTTTCTTTCGCCCGTCTCGCCTTCCGCCTTGCGGATCGCCTCGGCGACGAAGCCGAAGCGGTCGCGCCAGCGCATGAACGGCTGCGAGTTGACGTTCTCGTCGTCCTTGGTGAAGTCCAGGCCGCCGCGCAGGCACTCGTACACCGCGCGGCCGTAGTTCTTCGCCGACAGCCCGAGCTTGGGCTTGATGGTGCAGCCGAGCATCGGCCGGCCGTACTTGTCCATCTTGTCGCGCTCCACCTGGATGCCGTGCGGCGGCCCGCCGCAGGTCATGACGTAGGCGATCGGGAAGCGCACGTCCTCCAGGCGCAGGGCGCGGATCGCCTTGAAGCCGAACACGTTGCCCACCAGCGAAGTGAAGACGTTCACCACCGAGCCTTCCTCGAACAGATCGATGGGGTAGGCGACGAACGCGTAGAAGCAGCTCGGGTCGCCGGGCACGTCCTCGATGCGGTAGGCGCGGCCCTTGTAGTGCTCGAGATCCGTGAGCAGATCCGTCCACACCGTGGTCCAGGTGCCGGTCGAGGACTCGGCCGCCACGGCGGCGGCGGCTTCCTCGCGCGCCACGCCCTGCTGCGGCGTGATCTTGAAGCAGGCGAGCAGGTCCGTGTCCTTCACCGCGTAGTCCGGCTGCCAGTAGGTCTGGCGGTACTCCTTGACGCCGGCGCTGTAGCGCTGCGTCGCGTTCGCTGCGGCCATGGGCAGGTCTCCTTGGGACACAGCCTAGCGCGGCGATAACATAAGCACTATTCAGTATTTATTGGCCTTGCCATAAGATTTTCTTGGGATACCCCCGGGAGCATGGGAATGAGAAACGCCACGCTGCGCCAGCTGCGCACCTTCGCCGAGGTAGCGCGCCGCCTGAGCTTCACCGCCGCCGCCAAGGCGCTGCACCTCACGCAGCCGGCCGTCTCGATGCAGGTGCGCCAGCTCGAGGAGGCGGCCGGGCTGCCGCTCGTCGAGCAGCTCGGCCGGCGGGTGCACCTCACGGATGCGGGGCGGGAGCTGCTGCGCTATGCCGGCGGCATTGCCGACCTGATGCGCGAGGCCGAGGAGGCAATGAAGGCGCTGCAGGGCATCGGCGGCGGCGAGCTGTCGATCGCCGTCACCTCGACCGCCAAGTACTTCGCGCCGCGCCTGCTGGCCGAGTTCCGCCGGCGGCACCCGGAGGTGCGACTGCGGCTCGCCGTGAGCAACCGCGAGGCCGTGGTGCGCGCGCTCACCGACAACGCGGTGGACCTCGCGGTCATGGGCCGGCCGCCCAGGGGCCTGGACACCGACGCGGCGGCGTTCGCCAAGCATCCGATCGCGGTCATCGCCGCGCCCGATCACCCGCTCGCCGGCCGGCGGCGGCTGCCGCTCGAGGCGCTGGCCGGCGAGACGTTCATCATCCGCGAGCGCGGCTCGGGCACGCGCGCCGCCATGGAGCACGTGTTCGCCGAGCGGTCTTTCCGCGCGCGCGAGACGATGGAGATGAGCAGCAACGAGACCATCAAGCAGGCCGTCATGGCCGGGATGGGCATCGCGTTCCTCTCCACGCACACCATCGGCCTGGAGCTGCGCGCCGGGCGCCTCGTGCTGCTCGCGGTGAGCGGCCTGCCGGTGATGCGCGAGTGGTACGTCATCCACCGCCGCGGCAAGCGCCTCTCCCCCGCGGCGCAGGCCTTCAAGTCGTTCCTGCTCGAGCAGGGCGCCGCGCTCATCGAGCGCGCCGTGGCCTGAGCGCGCGCCTCCCTATAATCGGCAGATGACGTCGCTGCCGTTCTCCAGCCCCGAGGACTTCCTGCACCGGGTGCGGGGCGCCGATGATGCCCAGGGCATGTGGTTCGTCTTCCACGGCGACCGGCTCCTGGTGGAGCTCGGGCCTCCCGACCCGCGGCCGAGCGACGATCCGCGCGTCCGCGAGCGGCCCAGCTGGGCGCGCCTGCCGTTGCTAAAAAACAACAATCCCTTGTGGTCCGAGCCTGTCCGGACCCTATACCTTGGGGAGCTCGGCCCCCTGGCCTGCTGGGCCGCGGAAGTGCCCGCGGGCGAGGCGCCGGACGGCCACGGCTGGGTGGGCCTGCGCGCCCTGTTCTCGGTCCTGGAGGACGCGCACTTCGCGCTCGCCGGGCGCGCGCTGCAGCTCCTGCAGTGGGACCGCGACCACCAGCACTGCGGGCGCTGCGGCACGCCCACCGTTCCCAGGGCCGAGGAGCGGGTGCGCGAGTGCCCCGCGTGCCGGCTCACGGCCTACCCGCGCGTCGCGCCCGCCGTCATGGCGCTCGTGCGCCGCGGGCGCGAGCTGCTGCTCGGGCGCAGCCCGCATTTCCCGCCGGGCATGTACAGCGCGCTCGCCGGTTTCGTCGAGCCGGGCGAGACGCTCGAGCAGTGCGTGGCGCGCGAGGTGGCCGAGGAAGTCGGCGTGACGGTCGGCAACCTGTCTTACTTCGCCAGCCAGCCGTGGCCTTTTCCCCACAGCCTGATGATCGCCTTCGTGTGCGACTGGTCGGGCGGAGAGATCCGCGCGCAGGAAGGAGAAATCGAGGCCGCCGACTGGTTCGATGTATTGCAATTACCTAAACTTCCAAGCAAAATCTCGATTGCGCGGCGCCTGATCGACGCAGTATCGATGGAGATCCGGCGCAAATTTGAAACCGGCGCTTAGCTCCGCATGCGTAAGTGCGGGGCGGCCCAAGCGGGGTCTTGAACGAATTGAACGACATTGATCGACTCGGTTCTTCGCCGCAAGGCGAATACGCGGGGGCGCAGCCTGGAATTTTTGGTGCAGGGCTGCGCCTTCTCGTTTTTCGGGGAGCTGGAACATGAACGGTCTGCATCTCATCGGTGACTTGGGCGGTTGTCGCTGCGACCCGCAGCTGCTGCTCGACGGCGCGGGCTTCCGGGCGAAGTGCCTGGAGTTCGTCTCGGCCGCGGGGCTGACGACGATGGACGCGACTTTCCATCAGTTCGAGGGCTCGGGCTTCACCGGCACCGTGGTGCTGGCGGAGTCGCACATCGCCATCCATACCTGGCCCGAGAAGCAGGGGCTGACGCTCGACGTGTACGTCTGCAACTACAGCGACGACAACAGCGCCAAGGCGAGGAAGCTGTTCGAGTCGATCATCGACTACTTCCAGCCGACCGAGTGCGCGCGCCATGAAGTGGAGCGCGGCGGGCACCTCCTCATGGAGCGCCTGAACGACTCCACCGGCTTCTACATCAAGGCCACGCGGCAGATCGCCGACTGGCAGACGCGCTTCCAGCGCCTGCAGGTCTACGACACGCCGCACTACGGCAAGATCTTCCGCCTCGACGGGTACAACATGACCTCCGAGCGGGAGGAGTTCGTCTATCACGAGAACCTGATCCACCCGGCGCTCACCGCGCATCCGGCGCCGAAGAAGGTGCTGATCATCGGCGGCGGCGACGGCGGGTCGTCGGAAGAGGCGCTCAAGCATCCGTCGGTCGAGCAGGTCACCATGTGCGAGATCGACCCGGACGTGATCCAGGTGGCCAAGGACCACTTCCAGGCGGTGCACCACGGCGTGTTCGACAACCCGAAGCTGCGCGTGCTGGTCGGGGACGGCATGAAGTTCGTGCGCGAGACCCAGGAGCGCTTCGACCTCATCGCCCTGGATCTGAACGACCCGATGGGGCCGGCGGAAGCGCTCTATTCGCCCGAGTTCTTCCAGCAGTGCCGGCACGCGCTCGCCCCCGGGGGGGCGCTCGCCGTGCACATCGGCTCGCCCGTGGCGCAGCCGGGGCGCGTGGAGGAGCTCGCCCAGCGCCTGAACGGCATCTTCCGCATCGTGCGGCCCTACACGATGTACATCCCGCTCTACGGCTCGCTGTGGGCCATGGCGGTGTGCTCCGACAAGCTCGATCCCAAGGCCTACACGGCCGACGAGATCGACCGGCGCATCGAGCAGCGCAAGATGACGGAGCTGCGCTACTACAACGGCGAGACGCACGAAGGCGTGTTCGCGCTGCCCAACTTCGTGCGCGACCTGGTCACGCCGCCGCGCCTGAAGCAGCAGACGCGCGCCCGGCGCCTCGGCGTGGTGCGGGCCGCCGTCAAATAGGGCGGCTAGCGGCGGCCGGCGCCGAGCAGCAGTTTCTCGATCGCCCCTTCGCCGCTGGCGCGCGCCATGTCGAGCGCCACTTCGCCGCCGGGCGCCTGCACGCTCACGTCCGCGCCGCGCTCCAGCAGCAGGCCCACCATGGCCTCGTCGCGCAGGTGCACGGCGACCATGAGCGGCGTCAGGCCGTTGGAGTCCGGCCTGTCCACCCAGCGGCCGAGATTCAGCAGCTGCGCGGCCGTATCCCGGTCGCCATAGATCACGGCCGTCATGACGTCGTTGAACCTCGGCGACGCCGTGGGTGTATCGAGCTTTTGCAGGGCGACCGCCTGCGGCGCGGGCTTCGCCTCCACGGCAGCCGGGGTCTGCGCCCAGACCGTGCCCGCCAGCGCGCAGGCGACGGTGACGAGCATGGCCTTGCCTTCGATGCGCTTCATAGGTCCTCCTTGGCGCGCTATGCGGTGGCCCGCAGGGTCGCGCGCACGATGTCGAACAACTGGTCGATCTCGCTCTTGCCGATGATCAGCGGCGGCGCCAGGGCAATCGTGTCCGCCGCCACGCGGATATAGGCGCCCGACTCGAACGCCTTGACGTGCACGTCGAGGCCGCGCGCGCCCGGCGCGCCGGCGCGCGGCGCGAGCTCGATCGCCGCGATCAGGCCGATGTTGCGGATGTCGACCACGTGCGGCAAGCCCTTGAGCGCGTGCGCCTGCTCCTCCCAGTAGGGCCAGAGCTCGGCGGCGCGCGTCAGCAGCCCTTCTTCCTCGTACACCTGCAGCGTCGCCAGCCCCGCCGCACAGGCGAGCGGGTGCGACGAATAGGTGTAGCCATGCGGCATCTCGATCGCCATTTCCGGCCCGGTCATGAACGCTTCGTAAATCCGCTCGCGCATGAACACCGCGCCCATCGGCACCGTGCCGTTGGTGATGCCCTTGGCCGTGGTCATCAGGTCCGGCAGCACGCCGAAATGCTGCCCGCCGAAGGGCTTGCCGAGGCGTCCCCAGGCGGTGATCACCTCGTCGAAGATGAGCAGGATGCCGTGCTTGTCGCAGATCCCGCGCAGCCGCTCCAGGTAGCCCACGGGCGGCACGAGGACGCCGCCCGAGCAGGCCACCGGCTCGACGATCACCGCGGCGATGGTCGAGGGGTCGTGCAGCGCGCACAGCCGCTCGAGATCATCGGCGAGCTCGGCGCCGTGCTTCGGCTGCCCGCGCGAGAAGGCGTTCTTCTCCAGGTCGTGGGTGTGCCGCAGGTGATCGACCCCGGCGACCAGCGCGCCGAAGATCTTGCGGTTGCCGACGATGCCGCCCACGGCGGTGCCGCCGAAGTTGACGCCGTGGTAGCCGCGCTCGCGGCCGATCAGGCGCATGCGATGTCCTTCGCCGCGCGCCCGGTGATAGGCGAGCGCCAGCTTGAGCGCCGTGTCCACCGACTCCGAGCCCGAGTTGGTGAAGAAGATGCGCTTCATGTCGCCCGGGGCGAGCGCGGCCAGGCGGTCCGCGAACTCGAAGGCGAGCGGATGGCCCATCTGGAACGCGGGGGCGAAATCGAGCTCGGCGACCTGCTTCTGCACGGCCTCGACGATGCGCTTGCGGCAGTGCCCGGCGTTCACGCACCACAGGCCCGAGGTGCCGTCGAGGAGCTTCCTGCCGTCCGGCGTGTAGTAGTACAGCCCTTCCGCGCGCGACATGAGGCGCGGCGCCTTCTTGAACTGCCGGTTCATGCTGAACGGCATGAAGAAGGCGGAATCCTCGAGGGTGGCGGGCAGGGGGACGCGAACGTTCATGAGGTTCTCCTAGGCGGCGCGGCGCGAGTCCGCGACGCCGGCTTTGTCGAGCGCCGCGTGCAGCAGCACGTTGCAGCCCGCGGCGAGGTCCGCCGGGGCGGCGCTCTCGATCTCGTTGTGGCTGATCCCGCCCTCGCAGGGGATGAAGATCATGGCCGTGGGCGCGACGCGGGCGACATAGACCGCATCATGCCCGGCGCCGCTGACGATGTCACGGTGCGGCAGGCCGAGGGCCGAGGCCGCCGCGCGCACGCCCGCCACCATGGCGGCGTCGAACTCGCAGGGCTGGAAATAGGTGTTCTCGCGCAGCTCGACGCGCACGCGGCACTCCGCCTCGATGGCGCGCGCGGCGCGCTCGAGCTCGGCGCACATCGCGTCGAGGGTGACGGCCTTGGCGTTCCTGAAATCGACCGTGGTGCGCACTTCGCCCGGGATGACGTTGCGCGAATTGGGCTTTACCTGCAGGAAACCGACCGTGCCGCGCGCATTGTCGGGAAAGGCGCGCGCGATGCGGTTCACTTCCTGAATCAGGCGGCTCGCGCCGAGCAGCGCGTCTTGGCGCAGCTCCATCGGCGTCGGACCGGCGTGCGCGTCCTGCCCCGTCACCGTCACGTCGTACCAGCGCTGCCCCAGCGCGCCCTGCACGACGCCGATCGTCTTGCCTTCCGCCTCGAGCACCGGGCCCTGCTCGATGTGCGCCTCGAGGTACGCGCCCAGCCGGTGGGGCGGCGCCGCGCCGGCGTAGCCGATCTCGTGGAGCGCATCGCCGACGGTGATGCCGTCGATGTCCTTCTGCGCGCGCACGTGCGCCAGCGTGAAGACCTTGGCGAACACCCCAGAGCCCATCATCACCGGCGTGAAGCGCGATCCTTCCTCGTTGGTCCACGAGACGACCTCGAGCGGGGCGCGCGTGCGCACGCCGGCGTCATCGAGGGTGCGCAGCACTTCCAGGCCCGCCATGACGCCGTAGGCGCCGTCGAACTTGCCGCCCGAGGGCTGCGAATCGAGGTGGCTGCCCATGGCGACGGGCGCCGCCGAGGCGTCCGTCCCGGCGCGGCGCGCGAAGATGTTGCCCACGGCATCGACCTCGACCGAGAGCCCCGCCTCGCGCGCCCAGCGCACGAACAGATCCCGCGCCCCCCGGTCCTCCTCGGTGAGCGTCAGCCGCTTCACGCCGCCCTTGGGCGTGGCGCCGATGCGGGCCAGCTCCATGAGCGAGCCCCAGAGCCGCTCGGCATTGATGCGCAGGTTGGTCATGACGGGGATTGCTGGCGTTTAGCTTACCCGATTACACTTTTGCCATGAATCCTTTTGATCTCGCAGGAAAAATCGCACTGGTGACCGGCGGCAACGGCGGCATCGGCCTGGGCATCGCGCAGGGCCTGGCACAGGCCGGGGCCCAGGTCGCCATCGCGGGCCGGAACGCCGAGAAGAACGCCGCCGCCCTCAAGGCGCTGGGCGGCCGCGCCCTCGGCCTCGTGGCCGACGTGAACGACGGGGCGCAGGTGAAGCGCATGGTTGCCGACATCGTGAAGGCGTTCGGCGGCCTGGACATCCTGGTCGCGAACGCGGGCATCAACATCCGCAAGCCGCCGCAGGACTACTCGGCCGAGGAATGGCACCGCATCGTCGACACCAACCTGACGAGCGTGTTCGCGTGCTGCCAGGCGGCCTACCCGGAGATGCAGCGGCGCGGCGGCGGCAAGATCGTCACCATCGGCTCGATGACCAGCATCTTCGGCTTCGACGTCGGCCCGGTGTACGCGGCCACCAAGGGCGCCGTGGTGCAGCTCACCAAGAGCCTGGCGGCGGCGTGGGCCAAGGACAACATCCAGGTGAACAGCATCCTGCCGGGGTTCATCGACACCGAGCTCACGCAGGCCGCGCGGCGCAACATCCCCGGCATGCACGAGCGCGTGGTCGGCCGCACCCCCGCGCGCCGCTGGGGCGCGCCCGCGGACCTCGCCGGGGCGGCGGTGTTCTTCTGCAGCCGCGCGAGCGACTTCGTCACCGGCACGGCGCTGCCGGTGGACGGCGGCTTCTCCAGCTCGATGTTCTAGCGCGCGCTGCTAGCCCGGCCAGGCGACGATCTTCTGCCGCTGCTCGCCCAGGCCGCGGATGCCGAGCGTCAGCACGTCGCCGGGCTTCAGCCACACGGGGTTCGGCTTGATGCCCATGCCCACGCCCGGCGGCGTGCCGGTGGTGATGATGTCGCCCGGCAGGAGCGTCATGTACTGGCTGACGTGCGACACGATCTGCGCGACGCTGAAGATCATGGTGCGCGTGTTGCCCGACTGCATGCGCTTGCCGTTCAGATCCAGCCACATGTCGAGGTTCTGCGGGTCGCGGATCTCGTCGGTGGTCACCAGCCACGGCCCGATCGGCCCGGCCGTGTCGAAGCCCTTGCCCTTGTCCCACTGGCTGGTGGCCAGCTGGAAGGCGCGCTCGGAGACGTCGTTCACCACGCAGTAGCCGGCGACGTGCTCGAGCGCCGCGTCCACCGGCACGTACTGCGCCTTGCTGCCGATCACCACGCCGAGCTCGAGCTCCCAGTCGAGCTTGGTCGAGCCCTTGGGCTGGATGACGTCGTCGTTCGGCCCGCTGATGCAGCTGGTCGCCTTGGAGAAGACGATCGGCTCGGCGGGAATCGCCATGCCCGCTTCCTTGGCGTGGTCGCTGTAGTTCAGCCCGATGGCGATGAACTTGCTGATGCCGACGTACGGCACGCCCAGGCGCGGGTTGTTGGAGACCACCGGCAGCGTCTCGGGCTTCACCTTGGAGAGCATCTTCAGCCCGCGCGGGGAAATCTCGTTCGGCCCGATGTTCTGCACCACCTTGGACAGGTCGCGCAGCTTGCCCTCGCCGTCGATCATGCCCGGCTTCTCGTACCCGTCCTTGCCGTAGCGGCACAGCTTCATATGGTCATCCCCCCGTCGATGGAATACATGTTGCCCGTCGCGAACAGCGACTCGTCGGAGGCGAGGAACACCAGGATCCCCGTGATGTCCTCGACGCTGCCGAGCCTCCCCATGGGCTGCCGCGCGATGAAGTCCTTGCGCGCCTGCGCCGGATCGGCGAAGGCGTTGATGCGTCCCTGCAGCGAGGGCGTGTCCACTGTGCCCGGTCCGATGCAGTTGCAGCGGATGCCCTGCTTCACGTAGTCGGCGGCGATCGCCTTGGTGAGGCCGACGACCGCGGCCTTGGTGGCGCCGTAGACGAAGCGGTTGGGCAGCCCTTTCACGCTCGAGGCGATCGAGGACATGTTGATGATCGACCCGCCGCCCTTCTTCAGCATGCCGGGCAGGAACGCGCGCGTCACCAGGTACATGGACTTCACGTTGAGGTTGAAGCTGAAGTCCCAGTCCCTGGGCGTGCACTCGAGGATCGTGCCGTGGTGCACGAACCCCGCGCAATTGAACAGCACGTCGATGGCGCCGACCTCGGCGGCCACCTTGCCGATCGCCGCCTCGTCGAGGACATCCAGCATCCGGGTGCGGATGCCATCCTTGCCCTCCAGCCCGGCGAGCGCCTGGGCGTTGACGTCGGTCGCCCACACCTGCGCGCCTTCGCGCGCGAAGGCGAGCGCCGCGCCGCGGCCGATGCCCTGCGCCGCGGCGGTGATGAATGCGGTCTTGCCTGCGAGTCTCCCGGCCACCTTGTTCTCCCCGAGCGGGCAGCGATTATAAATGCAACGGGCGCCGGGTTGCCCCGGCGCCCGCCGCGCTCAGCTTGCTCGCACTACTTGAGGTACACCTTGTCCTTCCAGTAGAAATTGCCCGCGAAGTCGTACGGCGGGTACCAGGACAGGCGGAACGGCACCACCAGCTCCGCGTACTTCCTCTGGCTGTCGATGACCTTCTTGTAGAACGGGTCCTTGGCCGCGTACTCGGCCTGGATCTTCTCCCACTCGGTCAGGAAGTTGATCAGGATCTCGTCCGGGGTCTTGTGCATCTGCGTGCCGCCGGCGATCAGCTCCTTGCAGGCTTCCGCCGTCTCGCGCACGAACTCGGCATTGCGCTTGGTCACCGCGTACACGCTCGCCACGCGCATCATCTCCTGCACGTCCGCGCCCAGCTTCTTCCACGTGTTGCCGTTGACCATCAGCTGGCCGCCGGTGATCGGCTCGTGCATGCCGGGCGTGTAGTAGTGCTTGGCGACGTTGTGCAGGCCGAGCTTCTTGTCCTCGAGGCAGTTGATCCACTCCGAGCCCTCGATGACGCCGCGCTCCATGGCCGGCACGATCTCGCCGCCCGGCAGCGTGACCACCGAGACGCCGAGGCGCTTGTAGGTCTCCGCGCCGATGCCGTAGATGCGGTACTTGATCCCCTTCAGGTCGGCGAGGCTCTTGATCGGCTTCTTGAACCAGCCCAGGCCCTGCGGGTAGTCGGTCGGCACCGGGAAGCTCACCAGGTTCAGCTTGATGATGTCGCGGTAGAACTCCTCCAGCAGCTTCATGCCGCCGCCGTCGTAGTACCAGCCGAAGTAGTCCACGCCGTCCATGCCGAACACCGGCCCGTGCGAGAGCGGAATGCCCGCCAGGCTCTTGCCCAGGATGTAGCCGAACGGCGAGGCCCCGACCTCGAGCACGCCGCGCGAGGTGGCGTCGAACACTTCGAACGCCGGCACCACGGCGCCCGCGGGCAACGCCTCCATTTTCACCTTGCCGCCCGACATCTTCTCCACCGTCTCGCCCCAGGTCTTGAAGACCAGGTGGAAGTTGGACGACGCCGGGTGCGACGACTGGCCCTTCAGCACCATGGGCTTTTGCGCCCAGGCGGGTACCGCAGCCGCGAGGCCGAGCGCCGCCGCGGCGATTGCTACACGTGTCAGCTTGTGCATGTCTCCTCCTTCAGCTTGAATGCCCCTGCGCTCGGGGCGCGGTTGAACCAATCGCTTGACGTCCTGCATGCCAGGCAGCGCAAGGCCCTTCGTCAAGATCCGTCTCCTGCACTTGGCGCGCCGCATCGTCCGCGCGCCCGTCAATTCTTGCCGAACAGCACGGTCGGCAGCCAGAGTGCCGTCTGCGGAAAGAAGAACACGATGGCGAGCCCGAACATCTGCAGCACCATGAAGGCGGCCATGCCGCGATAGATCTGCCCCAGCTCCCACTTGGGCGCCACCGCCTTCAGATAATAGGCTGCCATGGCCACCGGCGGTGACAGGAACGCCGTCTGCAGGTTGACCGCCACCAGCGTGCAGAACCAGACCAGGTCGATCTTCAGGCCTTCCACCACCGGCATGAAGATCGGCAGGAAGATGAACACGATCGCCGGCCACTCGAGGGGCCAGCCGAGCACGAAGATGAGCGCCATGAGCAGCAGCAGCATCGCGTCCGGCGAGATCGGCAGCGCGAGCATGGTTTCCGCCATCATGGTGCTCGTGCCCAGGCGCGTGAACACCGCGCCGTAGACGTTCGAGGCGACCGCCAGGAACAGCACCAGGCTGGAAGTCTCCAGCGTCTTCAGCGCCGCCTCGCGGAAGGCCCTGAAGCTCAGCCGGCCGTAGAACAGCGTCAGCAGCACCGCCCCCGCCGCGCCCATGGCCGCGGCCTCCGTGGGGGTGGCGAGGCCGAAGATGATGCTGCCCAGCGAGCAGAACATGATCACGGCCATCGGCACGATGCCGTAGAAGAACTCGCGCAGCACCTGGCCGACCGAGGTGGCCCACTGGTCGCGCGGCAGCGGCGGGCCGAGCTTCGGGTCGAGGTGGCTGCGCACCATGCAGTAGGCGATGTACAGCCCGGCGAGGATCAGCCCCGGGATGATGGCGGCGGCGAACAGCTTGATGATCGACACGCCCACCACCGGCCCCATCACGACCAGCATCACGCTGGGCGGGATCAGGATGCCGAGCGTGCCGCCGGCGGTGATGGCGCCGGCCGACATCTTCGGGTCGTAGCCCGCCTTGATCATGGCGGGCGCGGCCATCAGGCCCATGACCGTGACCGACGCGCCGATGATGCCCGTGGCGGTGGCGAAGAGCGTCGCGGTGAGCAGCACGCCGAGGTAGAGCGAGCCGCGCACCGGCGCGAGGATGAGCTGGAAGGACTTGAACAATCGCTCCATCAGCCCGGCCTGCTCCAGCACGTGGCCCATGAAGATGAACAGCGGCACCGCCGCCAGCGTCTCCTCCTTCATCAGGCCGATGGTCTGGAACACCATCAGGTAGAACACCGTGTCGCCGAAGCCGATGTAGCCGAAGACCACCGACAGGATGATCAGGGTGAAGGCGATCGGGAAGCCGACGAAGATGCCGGCGAGCAGCGCGCCGAGCAGGATCAGGCCCAGGTACTCGTTGCTCATAGGGCTTCACCCTTCACGGCGGCATAGGCGCTCTTCAGGAACTCCGACAGGCCCTGCGCGAGCAGCAGGGCCGCCGAAACGGGGATGCACATCTTCAGCGGCCAGATGATGGGGCGCCACGGGCTCGCGTCGGACACTTCCCAGATATCGAGCGAGTGCAGGCCCTCTTGCAACCCCATCCAGAAGAACAGCGCGATGCCCGGAAAGAAGAAGAACAGGTACAGGCTCGCGTCGACCATCCCCTTGGTGCGCGTGCTCCAGTTCATGTAGAACACGTCGGTGCGGATGTGCCCGCCGCGCAGCAGCGTGTACGCCGCGCCGAGCATGAAGTGCGCGCCGTACAGCATGTAGGACACGTCGTAGGACCAGATGGTCGCCGCGTGGAAGGCGTAGCGCGCGATCACCTCGTAGACCATCGCGCACACGAGCGGCACGATCATCCAGCAAAAGACCAGCCCGCACCACTCCGCGAAACGGTCGAGCCCGCGCGATACCGCCCGTATCTTCGCTTCTGCCAAGCGCCCCTCCTCCCTTGCCGCGAGGGTTCCCCGCCCTCGCCGCGCCACCGCTCGCGCGGACTGCGCCCCGCAGGAAATCACAACCGCGTCGCGCGCGTCAAGGAGAACATGGCTGGCGCACTGCAGCATGCCGGAAAGCGGTCTGACCACTTGACCAATCTTTCGCTGCGCCGCTACCCTGCACCGACCATGCGCCTGCAGGCCGTCGAGCCGCGCCGCCTCTATCTGCAGATCGCGGAGCAGATCCGCAAGCTGATCGGCAAGGGCGCGGTGGCGCCGGGCGAGCGCCTGCCCGCGGAGCGCGATCTGGCGCGCCAGCTCGGCGTGTCGCGCCCCAGCCTGCGCGAAGCGCTGATCGCGCTCGAGGTGGAGGGGCTGCTCGACGTGCGCGTGGGCTCGGGGATCTACATCGCGCAGCCCAGCGGCCACGCCCCGGGCGCGCCGATCGGCGGCGACTCCGGCCCGTTCGAGGTGATCCGCGCGCGCCGGATGATCGAGGGCGAGTGCGCGGCGCTCGCCGCCAAGCACGGCACTGCCGCGCAATTGCGCGCCATCCGCAAGGCGCACGCCGAGCTGCAGCGAGAGGCGAAGACGCACCACAATCCGCTCGGCGCCGATCGCGCGTTCCACGTGCGCATCGCGCAGGCCACCGGCAACAGCGCGCTCGAGCTCGTGGTGCAGACGCTCTGGGACCAACGCGTCGGGCCGCTGTATCGCGCCCTGGAAGTGAAGCTCGAGTATCCGGCGATGGCCGGCGACACGCTGAGCGAGCACAAGGTGGTGCTCGACGCCATCCTGGCGCGCAAGCCGGCGGCGGCGCGCGCGGCGATGCACCGGCACATGGACATGACCAAGAAGCGCTACAGCAAGGACTGGAAGGAGGCGCTGGACTAGCATGGCGGCGGTCGCGCTCAGCGGCGTGCGCAAGTCCTTCGGCTCGACGGCGGTGGTCCACGGCGTGGACATCGACATCGAGGACGGCGAGTTCTGCGTGCTGGTCGGGCCCTCGGGCTGCGGCAAATCGACGCTGCTGCGCATGATCGCCGGGTTGGAGAACATCAGCGGCGGCGAGATCCGCATCGGCGGCCGGGTGGTGAACCACGTCCACCCCAAGGAGCGCGACATCGCCATGGTGTTCCAGAACTACGCGCTCTACCCGCACATGACGGTGGCGGCGAACATGGGCTTCTCGCTCGCCCTGCGCGGCGAGGCGAAGAGCGTCATCGACGAGCGCGTGCGCAAGGCCGCCGGCATCCTCGACCTCACGCCCTACCTGGACCGTTACCCGCGCCAGCTCTCCGGCGGGCAGCGCCAGCGCGTGGCGATGGGCCGCGCGATCGTGCGCGACCCGCAGGTGTTCCTGTTCGACGAGCCGTTGTCCAACCTGGACGCCAAGCTGCGGGTGGCCATGCGCACCGAGATCAAGGAGCTGCACCAGCGCCTGAAGACCACCACCATCTACGTCACGCACGACCAGATCGAGGCCATGACCATGGCCGACAAGATCGTGGTGATGCACGACGGCCTGGTGGAGCAGGTCGGTGCGCCGCTGGAGCTCTACGACCGGCCGGCGAACCGCTTCGTCGCCGGCTTCATCGGCTCGCCGGCGATGAACTTCCTTCCCGGCAAGGCGCGCAGCGGGCGCATCGCCGTCGCGGGCGCGGATTATTCGGTTCCAGTCAACGCAAGGCTGGAGGAGAACCGCGAGGTGGTCCTCGGCATCCGTCCGGAGCACCTCGAGATCGCCGCCGAAGGGTTCGAAGCCGAAGTGGTGGTGGTCGAGCCCACCGGCTCGGAAACACAGGTCTTCGCCCACCTCGGCGGGCAGGAGATCGCGGCAGTGTTCAGGGAGCGGCACGAGTTCGTCCCCGGCCAGCGCATCCGTCTGCGCCCGCGGGCCGATTGCCTGCACCTTTTCGATCCGTCGAGCGGCCAAAGGATCTGAGGCCCCCGGCGCTTTCTTCGAGGATCCACCAGAGGAGACACAACGACATGAACGACGAACGCAGATTCACCCGCCGCGACGCACTCAAAGCCGGCGCCGCGATTGCAGGCGCTGGCGCACTCGAGGCCTCCAACCTCGCCGCCTTCGCGCAGGCCTGGGCCCAGGCCTCGCGCTGGAAGCCGGAAAAAGGCGCCAAGCTGCAGCTGCTGCGCTGGAAGCGCTTCGTGCAGTCGGAGGAAGACGGCTTCATGGCGCTGGTCGCCGCTTTCTCCAAGGCGACCGGGGTTCCGGTCACGGTGCTGAACGAGTCGCTGGACGACGTGCAGCCCAAGGCCTCGGTGGCGGCGAACACCGGCCAAGGACCGGACATCTTCTGGGGCCTGTACTCGCTGCCGCACCTGTTCCCGTCCAAGTGCATGGATGTCACGGATGTTGCCGACTACCTCGGCAAGAAATACGGCGGCTGGGTGCCGAGCGCGGTGACCTACGGCAAATCGGGCAAGGGCTGGATCGCCATTCCCGTCGGCTACAACGGCAACGTCATCAATTACCGCCAGAGCATGATCGAGAAGGCAGGATTCAAGGAGGTGCCGAAGGACACCGCGGCCTTCCTGGAGCTGATGAAGGCGCTCAAGGCGAAGAGCGTGCCGGGCGGCTTCGCGCTCGGTCGCGCCTCGGGCGACGGCAACGCCTGGGTGCACTGGTGCCTGTGGGCATTCGGGGGGAACCTCGTCGACGCGAAAGACAAGGTGATCCTCAACTCGCCCCAGACCGTCAAGGCGCTCGAGTACGCGAAGGAGATGTCAGCGCACTTCGTGCCCGGTTGCGCGGCGTGGAACGATTCCTTCAACAACAAGGCCTTCCTCGAAAGCCAGGTGTCGCTCACCAACAACGGCGTGTCGATCTACGCGGCGGCCAAGGCGAACGCGGGCAAGGATCCCAAGGCGAAGGAGGTCATGGACGACATGAACCATTCGCTGTGGCCCGTCGGCCCGGCGGGCAAGCCGACCGAGTTCCACATCGCCTACCCGATGCTCGGCATGCGCTACACCAAGTTCCCGCAGGCCGTGAAGGCCTTCATCGCCTTCACGCTCGAAGCGGAGAATTACAACCCGTGGCTGCAGGCGGCGGTGGCCTACATCACCCACCCGCTGAACGCCTACGACGCCAACCCGGTGTGGACCTCCGACCCGAAGCTGTCCGTGGCGCGCGACTGCGCCAAGCGCACGCTGACGGCAGGCGGCCTGGGCTCGGTGGGCGAGAAGGCCGCCTCCGCGCTCGCGGACTTCGTGATCCTGGACATGTTCGCCTCGGTCTGCACCGACCGCGCGAGCATCAAGGACGCGATCGCGGTGGCCGAGCGCCAGGCGCGGCGCATCTACCGCTAGCCGATTGCGACAGGGAACGGCATGAACCAGTCCACGACATGGGAGCGGCTGCGCAACAACCGCGACTGGCTCGGGTTCTGGTTCATGCTGCCCACGGCGGCGTTCCTGCTTCTGTTCCTCCTCTACCCGCTCGGCCTGGGCATCTGGCTTTCCTTCACCGACGCGCGCATCGGCACGCCGGGGAAATTCATCGGCCTGGAAAACTACGAATGGATCATCGGCGACGCCAAGTTCCAGACCGCCGTGTTCTTCACCATTCTCTATACGCTGGTCGCCAGCGTCTTCAAGTTCGCCATCGGCCTGTACCTGGCGCTGCTGCTGAACCAGAGCATGCCGTTCAAGGCAATGATCCGGGCGGTAGTCCTGATCCCGTTCATTGTGCCGACCGTGCTGTCGGCGATCGCCTTCTGGTGGATCTTCGACCCGCAGTTCTCCGTCATCTCCTGGTCCCTGCGGCAGGTGGGCTGGATCGACGGCAACATCAATTTCCTCGGCGACGCGTGGAACTCGCGCTGGAGCGTCATCTTCGCCAACGTCTGGCGCGGCGTGCCCTTCATCGCCATCTCGCTGCTCGCGGGGCTGCAGACCCTGCCGCCATCGCTGTACGAGGCGGCGACGCTGGACGGCGCGACGCGCTGGCAGCTGTTCCGCCACGTGACCTACCCGCTGCTGACGCCGATCATCGCGGTGGTGATGACCTTCTCGGTGCTGTTTACCTTCACGGATTTCCAGCTCATCAAGGTGCTGACCAACGGCGGGCCGGCAGGCGCCACCGAACTGATGGCCACCATGTCCTACAACACAGCAATCCTGGGCTCGCGCATCGGCGAAGGCGCCGCGGTCTCGACGGCAATGGTCCCGTTCCTGCTCGCCGCGATCATGGTGTCCTGGTTCGGGCTGCAGCGGCGCAAGTGGCAGCAAGGGGAAGACAATGACTGAGGCCGCCGCGCCCGCCCGGCCGGACAGCCGCGCCGACGAGAGCGTCGGCATGAGCTACCTGTCGACGCTGCCGCAGCGGCTGGTGACGCTCTATCTGCCGCTCTCGCTCATCATGCTGGTGCTGCTGTTCCCGTTCTACTGGATGACCATGACGGCCATCAAGCCGAAGGAGCACCTGCTCGACCTGAACACCCACAGCCCCTTCTGGACGCTCAGCCCGACCCTCGAGCACATCGAGGCGCTGCTGTTCAAGACCGACTACCCGCTCTGGCTGTGGAACACCATGTTCATCGCGGTCGCGGCGACAATCCTGTCGATCGTGGCCAGCGTGCTGGCCGCTTACGCCATCACGCGCATCCGCTACCGCGGCGCACAGTGGATCGGTGGATCGATCTTCCTCGCTTATCTGGTGCCGCCGTCGATCCTGTTCATCCCGCTCGCCACGGTGGTGTACCAGTACGGCCTGTTCGACACGCCTTTCGCACTGATCCTCACCTACCCGACGATCCTGATACCGTTTTCCACGTGGCTGCTGATGGGTTACTTCAAGACCATCCCTTACGAGCTCGAGGAGTGCGCGCTGATCGACGGCGCGAGCCGCTGGCAGATCCTCACGCGCATCATCCTGCCGCTCGCGGTGCCGGGGCTGATCTCCGCCGCCATCTTCTGCATGACGCTGTGCTGGAACGAGTTCATCTACGCGCTGACGTTCATCAACACCACCGCCAACAAGACGGTGCCGGTGGCGATCGTCACGGCCTTTACCGACGGCGACCAGTACCGCTGGGGCTCGCTGATGGCGGGCGCGCTGGTCGGCTCGCTGCCGCTGGTGATCCTGTACGCTTTCTTCGTCGAACACTACGTGTCGGCCATGACCGGCGCAGTCAAGGAGTAACCGGGTGAACCAGCTCGATCTGAAGGGCCGCACGGCCGTCGTCACGGGCGGACTGATCGGCATCGGCGCGTCGATCGTCGGCCGCCTGCAAGCCTCGGGCGCGAAGGTGCGCATCTGGGACGTGGGGGCGAAGGACGACCCGGTGGACGTCGCGGACCAGAAGTCGGTCGAGCGCGCCACCGCGCGGGCGATCGCCGAGCTTGGCCGAATCGACATCCTGGTCAACAACGCCGGCATCGCCGGCCCGACCATGCCCGTCGTCGACTACCCGGTGGATGAATGGCGGCGCGTGATCGACATCGATCTTACGGGTCCGTTCCTGTGCTGCCGCGCCGTGGTGCCGCACATGGTGAAGGCGGGCTATGGCCGCATCGTCAACATCGCCTCGATCGCCGGCAAGGAAGGCAACCCGAACGCCGCGGCCTACGCCGCGGCCAAGGGCGGCCTCATCGCCTTAACCAAGGCGCTCGGCAAGGAGCTGGCGAAGACCGGTGTGCTGGTGAACTGCGTGACGCCGGCCGCGGCGCAGACCGCCATCCTCGACCAGGTGACGCCGGAGTTCGCGCAGTTCATGCTGTCCAAGATCCCGATGGGCCGCTTCGTGAAAGTGGAGGAGATCGCGGCGCTCGCCTGCTGGCTGGCGACCGAGGACTGCTCGTTCACGACGGGCGGCGTGTTCGACATTTCCGGCGGAAGGGCCACCTACTGACATGGCCAAGAAAAAAGTCATCCCGTTGCGCAGCGTGCAGTGGTTCGGCCGGCAGGACATCTACGGCTTCATCTACCGCAGCTGGACCAAGAACCGCGGCATCCCGCAGGACCAGTTCGACGGCCGGCCCGTCATCGGCATCTGCAACACCTACTCGGAGCTGGTGCCCTGCAACTCGCATTTCCGCACCCTCGCCGAGCACGTGAAGGCGGGCGTGCTGGAGGCGGGAGGCTTCCCGCTGGAATTCCCGGTGATGTCGCTGGGAGAAACCCTGCTGCGACCCACGGCGATGCTCTACCGGAACCTGGCGAGCATGGACGTGGAAGAGTCGATCCGCGCCAACCCGCTCGACGGCGTGGTGCTGCTGGTGGGCTGCGACAAGACGACGCCGTCGCTCCTCATGGGTGCGGCGAGCGTCGACCTGCCGACGGTGGCGGTGTCCGGCGGCCCGATGCTCTCGGGCAAGTACCGCGGCACCGACATCGGCTCGGGCACCAACGTCTGGTCCATGTCGGAAGACCTGCGCGCGGGCAAGATCAGCATCGAGGAGTTCCACGAGGCCGAGTCCTGCATGCACCGCTCGCACGGCCACTGCATGACCATGGGTACCGCGTCCACCATGGCCTCGATGGTGGAGTCGCTCGGCGTGGGCATGCCGGGCAACGCCGCCATCCCCGCGGTGGACGCACGCAGGAACGTGCTCGCGCGCATGGCGGGCCGGCGCGCGGTGGAGATGGTGAAGGAGCAGCTCCAGCTCTCGAAGATCCTCACCCGGCAGGCCTTCGAGAACGCGATCCGCGTCAACGCCGCGATCGGCGGCTCGACCAACGCGGTGATCCACCTCACGGCCATCGCGCGGCGCATCGGCGTCGATCTCAAGCTCGCCGACTGGGACCGCCTCGGGCGCGGCGTGCACACGCTGGTCAACCTGATGCCGTCGGGCAAGTACCTGATGGAGGACTTCTACTACGCGGGCGGCCTGCCCGCGGTGATCCGCGAGCTGGGCGAGAACGGCAAGCTGCACAAAGGCGCGCTCACCGCCAACGGGCGATCCATCTGGGACAACAACAAGGACGCGCCCTGCTGGAACCGCGACGTGATCCACACCTTCAGGAAACCCTTCAAGAAGGACACGGGCATCGCCGTGCTGCGCGGCAACCTGTGTCCGGACGGGGCCATCGTCAAGCCCTCGGCGGCGACGCCGAAGCTCCTCAAGCACAAGGCGCGCGCCGTGGTGTTCGAGAACATCGAGGACTTCCACAAGAGGATCGACAATCCGGACCTGGAGGTCGACGCGAAATCGATCCTGGTGCTGAAGAACTGCGGCCCCAAGGGCTATCCGGGCATGGCGGAGGTGGGCAACATGCCGCTGCCGCCCAAGCTCCTGAAGAAGGGCGTCACCGACATGGTGAGGATCTCGGACGCGAGGATGAGCGGCACCGCCTACGGCACCGTGATCCTGCACGTCTCGCCCGAAGCGGCCGCCGGCGGCACGCTCGCGCTGGTGGAGAACGGCGACCTGATCGAGCTCGACGTGGCCAAGCGCCGGCTGCAGCTGCTCGTGCCCCCGCGCGAGCTGGCGAAGCGGCGCGCGAAGTGGAAGAAGCCCAGGGCGCCGCTCGAGCGCGGCTACTGGAAGCTGTACTTCGATCACGTGCTGCAGGCGCACGAGGGCGCCGACCTCGATTTCCTCGCCGGAAAGAGTGGTAGCTTCGTGCCGCGGGA
>DATFEJ010000043.1:0-3384 GCA_035251235.1 Burkholderiales bacterium | reverse complement strand
AGATCATCTACGACCACGGCTTCGTCGACATGGTGCACGAACTGCGCGCGCGCATCGACGAGGCGCGGGCGCCGGCGCGCATGCCGAAGCCGGCGGGGGCGCGATGACGCTGCAGCGGCACATGCCCTGGATCGTCGTGTTCCTTTACTTCTTGGCCTTCTTGTCCGCGGGGTGACCCTTGAACGTGCGGGTCAGCGCGAACTCGCCCAGCTTGTGGCCGACCATGTTCTCCGTGATGTACACGGGAATGTGCTGCTTGCCGTTGTGCACCGCGACCGTCAGGCCGATGAACTCCGGCATGACGGTCGAGCGGCGCGACCAGGTCTTGATCGGCCGCTTGTCGTTCGAAGCGCGCGCCGCGGCCACCTTGTCCAGCAGGTGGCGGTCGACGAAGGGTCCCTTCTTGATGGAACGTGCCATGTGTCCTAGCCCTTATTTCGTGCGCCGATCGCGCACGATCATCACCTGCGTGCGCTTGTTGCGGCGCGTCTTGTAGCCCTTGGTCTGCACGCCCCACGGCGATACCGGCGGCTGCGCCGCCGCGGTGCGTCCCTCGCCGCCGCCGTGCGGGTGATCAATGGGGTTCATGGCGACGCCGCGCACCGTCGGGCGGACGCCGCGCCAGCGCTTGCGTCCCGCCTTGCCGATGGATTCCAGGTTGTGCTCCTCGTTGCCGACCTCGCCAATGGTGGCGCGGCAATCGACGTGCACCTTGCGGATCTCGCCCGAGCGCAGCCGCAGCTGCGCGTAGGAACCTTCGCGCGCCAGCAACTGCGCCGAAGCGCCCGCGGAGCGGGCCAGCTGCGCGCCCTTGCCCGGCAGCATCTCGATGCAGTGCACGGTGGTGCCCACCGGGATGCTGCGCAGCGGCAGCGCGTTGCCTGCCTTGATCGGCGCCTCGACGCCCGACACCAGCTGCGCGCCCGCCGCAAGGCCCTTGGGGGCGAGCACGTAGCGCCGCTCGCCGTCGGCGTACAGCAGCAGCGCGAGGTGCGCGCTGCGGTTCGGGTCGTATTCCAGCCGCTCGACGCGCGCGACGATGCCGTCCTTGTTGCGGCGGAAATCGATCATGCGGTAGTGCTGCTTGTGGCCGCCGCCCTTGTGGCGCATCGTGATGCGCCCCTGGTTGTTGCGCCCGTTCGTCTTGGACTGCCGCGCCGTCAGCGGCCAGTGCGGCTCGCCTTTGTGCAACTCGGGCGTGACCACCTTCACCAGGGCGCGCCGCCCCGGCGAAGTCGGTTTTACCTTGACCAGTGGCATCGCTTACTCCGTCGCCGCAAAGTTGATTTCCTGCCCGGCCGCGAGGCGCACGTACGCCTTCTTCCAGCTGCGCCGCCGCCCCATGAAGCGCCCGAAGCGCTTTTCCTTGCCCTTGACGTTGAGCACCGTGACCGACTGCACCTTGGTCTTGAACAGCAGCTCGATGGCCGCCTTCACCTCGGGCTTGGTCGCGCCGTCCGCCACGCGGAACACGTACTGCCGGTTCTTGTCGGCCACCAGCGTGCTCTTTTCCGACACCACCGGCGCCAGCACGACGTTCATCAGCCGCTCCGCGGCATACTTCTTCGTCGCCGTCATTTGTACATCTCCTCCAGGTGCGCGAGCGCCTTGCGCGTGAGCAGCACGTGCGGGAAGCGCACCAGCGCGACCGGATTGGCCTTGCGCACCGGCAGCACGGCGACGTTCGGCAGGTTGCGCGCGGACAGCTCCAGGTTCTGGTCCACCTCGTCCGTGATGACCAGCACCTCGTCGAAGCCCATCGCCTTGACCTTCTGCGCGAGCAGCTTGGTCTTGGGCGCCTCGAGCTTGAACTCGTCCACCACGCGGATGCGGTCCTCGCGGGCAAGCTGCGACAGGATCGACGCCATCCCGGCGCGCATCATCTTGCGGTTGACCTTGTGCGAGAAGTTCTCGTCCGGGCTGGCGGCGAAGATCTTGCCGCCGCCGCGCCACAGGGGGCTCGAGGCCATGCCGGCGCGCGCGCGGCCGGTGCCCTTCTGCCGCCACGGCTTCTTGGTGGACTTGGCGATCTCGCTGCGTTCCTTCTGCTTGCGCGTGCCGCGGCGCGCGTTGGCCTGGTAGGCCACCACGATCTGGTGCACGAGCGATTCGTTGTATTCGCGTCCGAAGATGGCGTCGGCGGCGCTGGTGGTGCCGGCGGCGCCCTGGTCGGTGATCAGCTTGAGTTCCATGCGCGCCTCCTCAAGCCTTCGCCGCCGGCCGCACGACCACGTCGCGGCCCTTGGAGCCCGGCACCGAGCCCCGCACGAGGAGCAGCTGGCGCTCGGCGTCCACGCGCACCACGACGAGGTTGGGCACGGTGCGCTTCACGTTGCCCAGATGGCCCGCCATGCGCTTGCCCGGAAACACGCGGCCCGGGTCCTGGTTCTGTCCCGTCGAGCCGGGCTTGTTGTGCGAGATCGAATTGCCGTGCGAAGCGCGGTTGGACGAGAAGTGGTGGCGCTTGATCACGCCGGCGAAGCCCTTGCCGATCGTCACGCCCTGCACGTCGACCTTCTGGCCGACCTTGAACAGATCGACGCCGATCTTGGCGCCCACCTTGAGGCTTTCCAGCGCCTTTGCGTCGGCGCGGAACTCCTTCAGCAGGTGGCCCGCCTCGACGGCGGCCTTCGCCAGATGGCCGGCCAGCGGCTTGCGCACGCGGCTCGCGCGACGCTTGCCGAAGGCGATCTGCACGGCGGCGTAGCCGTCCTTCTCCGGCGTCTTGATCTGGGCAATGCGGTTGTCGGACACGTCGAGCACCGTCACCGGCAGCGTGCTGCCGTCCTCGGCGAAGATGCGCGTCATGCCGACCTTGCGGCCGACCAGTCCTATCGTCATACCTTCCTCTTATGGTTGACCCGCTGCGCCTTCAGGAGCGCTTCCGGGCGCCGGCTCCTGTTGGCCGGCACTGCACTTCGTGATGCGTCCTACTGAACCTTGATCTCCACGTCCACGCCCGCCGGCAGGTCGAGCTTCATCAGCGCGTCCACCGTCTTGTCCGTCGGGTCGATGATGTCCATCAGCCGCAGGTGCGTGCGGATCTCCAGCTGGTCGCGCGATGCCTTGTCGATGTGCGGCGAGCGCAGCAGGTCGAAGCGCTGCTTGCGCGTTGGCAGCGGCACCGGGCCGCGCACGACGGCGCCCGTGCGCTTCGCCGTATCGACGATCTCGAGCGCCGACTGGTCGATCAGCCGGTAGTCGAACGCCTTGAGGCGGATGCGAATGCGTTGGCTGTCCATCGCTTACTCGATCACCTTGGCGACGACGCCGGCGCCCACTGTCTTGCCGCCCTCGCGGATGGCAAAGCGCAGGCCCTGCTCCATGGCCACCGGCGTGATCAGCGTCACCACCATCTTGATGTTGTCCCCCGGCATGACCATC
>DATFEJ010000044.1:0-7974 GCA_035251235.1 Burkholderiales bacterium | reverse complement strand
GGGTGGTCCTCGGCGAGCACGCCTTTCGCCATCGGCGCCACCACCACCGGAACGCCGGCTTTCTCGGCGAGGCGCGCGAGCGCCTCGTGTGCGTTGGCGCGCTGCGCGGCGATGCCCGCGAGGATCACCGGCTTCTTCGCCTTGCGCAGGCGCGCGGCGACGCCACCGTCTCCACCGAAACCCGCTGCCGCGAGCGGCGGCAGCGCCACCGCGTCATCCTTTGCCTCGGCGCCGACCACGTCGGCATGCGTGGTGATGTGCACCGGGCCCGGGCGCTCGGCCATCGCGGTGCGCAGCGCGCGGCGCATCACCCCGCCTACGGTGTCGGCGGCGACGTGCGTTGTCCACTTGCTCACCGGGGAGAACATCCGATTGTGGTCGAGCACCTGGTGCGTGAAGGTCTGCTCGCGCCTGCGCTCGATCTGCCCTGAGAGGGCGATCATCGGCACGCGGTCGAGGAACGCGTTCGCCACCGCGTTGACCAGGTTGGACGAGCCGGGGCCGAGGGTGGACATGCACACGCCCGGCCGCCCGGTGAGAAAGCCGTAGGCCTCGGCCATGAGGCCCGCGGTGCCTTCGCGCCGGCCGAGCACGAACTGCAGTCCCGCGCGGCGCGCGGCCTCCATGAACTCGATGTTCGGGTCGCCCGGATAGCCGAAGACGTGGCCGATGCCGGCCGCCTTCAGGTAGCGCACCATCACATCCGAGACGTTCATCGACTCAGAACTCCACCTTTTCGCCCGGCTTCATGAGGATCAGCTTCGTCGCGCTCGCGCCCAGCGCCTCCACCAGCTGCTCGGGCGGCGTCTTCGCGCCCGGCGTCACCCGGTAATGCATGGGAATCGCGAACCTGGGCTTGATCAGCTCGCGCAGCGCGTAGGCCGCGTCTGCCGCATCCATCGTGAAACGTCCGCCGATCGGCAGCAGGACCAGATCGGGCTTGTAGTGCTCCGCAATCCACTTCATGTCGCCGAACAGCCCGGTGTCGCCCATGTGCCAGATCCTGAAGCCATTCTCCAGCTCGATGATATAGCCGATGGGCTCCCCGCCCGGGTGGGTCTCGTCCTTGCCGGTCGCGGGATTCTTCCAGACGTAGATGGAGGAGTGCTCGGCGCGCACCGCGGTGAAGTGGATGCCCGGCGCGGGCGACAGGCGGCCGCTCTTGTTGAAGCGCGGCAGTTGCTCCCCGGGCAGCACCCCCAGCGTGGTCAGCGCGTTGTTCAGGTCGCCCGGCGCGTGCAGCGGGATCCTGTTCAGCTTCGCCAGCGCCGGCGCGTCCGTGATGTGGTCCCAATGGCCGTGCGTCACGAGCAGCACGTCCACCTTGCCGAGCGCCTCGAGGTTCTTGTACTGCGGCGGCGTGGTCGGCATGACCGTGAGCGCGGGGTCGATGACGATCACCTTGCCGCCGGGCGAGGTGATGCGGAAAGAGGCGTGACTGAGCCACTGCACCTCGGTCTTGCCGGTCTGGGCCTGGGCGGACGGCAGCGCGAGCAGCGCACCCGCCAGGATTGCGATCAGTCTCATGGGTATCCCTCCTCGGCGGCACTCTACGCAACGCCCCGGGGCGCATCCAATAGAATTGCGGTGGCCTCCGATACCGAATCTTGCATCGCCCCATGCCCCCCGCCGCCCGCATCCTGCCCGACTGGTACCTGCGCTCGCGCCTCAAGATGCGCCAGGTGCTGCTGCTCGTGGCGCTCGACGAGCAGCGCAACATGCACCGTGCCGCCGCCAGCCTGCGCATGACCCAGCCGGCGGCCACGCGCCTGCTCGGCGGCCTGGAGCGCATGCTGGGGATGAAGCTCTTCGAGCGCGGCCCGCGCGGGCTCACGCCCAACGCCTACGGCGAGAGCCTCGTTCGCCATGCGCGCGCCATGCTCGCCACGCTCGACCACGCGCGCGAGGAGATGAACGCGCTTGCCGAAGGCGCCGCGGGCCGCATCGCGCTGGGCGCGCTGCTCGTCGCCGCGCCGGTGCTGGTGCCGCTCGCCCTCGCGCGCTTCAAGGAGCGGCATCCCAATCACACGGTGCTGGTGCGCGAGGGCAGTGCCACGGCACTGCTGCCCGCGCTGCGCCGCGGCGAGCTCGACCTGGTGGTCGGACGGGTGACGAGCGACGTGCCGGGCGACGGGCTCGAGTTCGAGGCGTTCTACCGCGAGCCCATGACGGTGGTCGCCCGCGTCGGCCATCCGCTCGCGCGGCGGCGCGCGCTCAAGCTGCGCGAGCTGGTCGGCGAGGCCTGGATCTTTCCCGCGCCCGAGGCGCCCTACCGGCGAAGGCTCGACGCGGCATTCCAGCAGGCGGGCGTGGCGCCCCCGCGGCGCCTGGTCGAATCGGTGTCCGTCGCGGTGAACAAGATGCTCGTGCAGAAGACCGACATGCTCGGCGTGATGCCGCGCGACGTGGCGCGCGAATACGCCGTCCTGGGCCTGCTGCGCATCCTCCCGGTCAGGCTGCCGCCGCCCTCGGGGCCGGTCGGGGTGATCACGGCCACCGGCCGGCCGCTGCCGCCCGGAGGCGCCGAGCTGATCCAGGCCTTGCGCGAGGCCGCGCGGCAGCGCCGCTGATACCCGCTTCGGCATCGCCGGGCCCGCAAAATTCATTGGAGCCCCGGGCCCCGCTGGCCTACAGTGAGGGCTCATGCCGCGTGGCGTCGTCGACCTGGAAGGACTGAAGAGCCCCGAAGCCGAGGCGCTGCGCCGCATGGCGCCGCCCGCGGGCCTGCCGTTCGCCGTGCGCAAGCTCGGCCACGTGGTGCTGCGGGTGAAGGACCTGCAGCGCTCGGTCGCCTTCTACACCGGCGTGCTCGGCTTCCGCGTCTCCGACGTCTATCCGGACAGCATGATGAAGGGCGGCATGGTGTTCCTGCGCTGCAACGCCGATCATCACTGCCTCGCGCTGGTCGGCGGCATGAAGGAAGATGCCTCCGCCAAGGAGCTGCACCATCTCGCCTTCGAGCTGGCGACGCTCGAGGAGCTGGTGCGCTCGCGCGACCACCTGAGCAAGCACGGAGTGAAGATCGACTACGAGGGCCGGCGCCGCGCCGGCTGCCAGATGGCCGTGGAGTTCCGCGACCCGGACAACCACTTCCTCGAGCTCTTCTGGGGCCTCGACCTGGTGGGCAGCGACGCTCGCGTGCGTCCGCCCGAGGAATGGCGCGAGGAAGCCACGCTCGAAGCCGCGATCGCCAACCCGCCGCCCGGCCAGGACACGACCCTGCACTCGAAATGAGCGAGCGCATCTGCTTCATCGGCTTCGGCGAAGCCGGGCAGACGATCAGCCGCGGGCTGGTGGCGCAGGCGAAGCCCGCGCTCCGCGCCTACGACATCCTTTTCGGCCAGCCGGCCGGCGCGCCGCTCGAGGCGGCCGCAAGATCGCTCGGCGTAGTGCTCGCGCGCGACCACGTGGACGCGGTGCGCGAGGCGGGCATCGTGATGCTCACGGTGACCGCCTCGTCCAGCTTGGAGGCGACGAAGTCGTGCCTCCCCGGGCTGCGCAAAGGGCAGCTGTTCCTCGACATGAACTCGGTGTCGCCCAGGCGCAAGCTCGAGACCGCCGCGCTCGTCGCGCCCACCGGTGCCGCGTACGTGGACTGCGCGGTGATGGCGCCGGCGGCACCCTACCTGCACAAGGTGCCCTGCCTCATCGGCGGCCCCGGCGCCGCGGCGCTCGCGCCGCGCGCCGCCGCGCTCGGCATGCAGATGGAGCTGGTCGCGGACGAAGTCGGTCAGGCCTCGGCGATCAAGATGTTCCGCTCGATCGTGGTCAAGGGGCTGGAGGCGCTGCTCGTCGAGTCGATGACCGCCTCGGCCCAATACGGCGTCGAGGATCGCGTGCTCGCCTCGCTCAAGGAGACCTGGCCCGGCATCGACTGGCAGAAGCTCGCCGGCTACATGATCGAGCGCGTGGTGAGCCACGGCAAGCGCCGCGCCGCCGAGATGCGCGAGGTTTCGGAGACGCTGCGCAGCATCGGCATGGAGCCGACCATGGCGGCGGCGACTGCGGCGCGCCAGCAATGGGTCGCGGATCTGGGCTTGAAGATCAAGACCGAAGATCGGGTCGAATTGGTGAAGGCCATTCGCGAGGCGATGGGAAGATGATGAAGGCCTTGCTCGGCGACTATCCCTGCACCGCGGCGTTCAAGAAGAGCGCGCCGCTCGCGTTCGAGGACGTGCGCCCGCCGAGCGCGGGCTTCAAGCGCGTGGTGCGCGGCCTGGAGTTCGATTTCGCGGAGCTCGCCATCACCACCTTTCTCATGGCGAAGGCCGCAGGCAAGCCCTACCGGCTGCTGCCCGCCGTGGTGCTCGCGCGCATGCAGCACCCGCGCCTGGTCTGCGATGCGCGCCGCCCCGTGACGCCGCGCGGCCTCGAGGGTCGCCGCGTCGGAGTGCGCTCCTACTCGGTGACCACCGGCATGTGGCTGCGCGGCATCCTCGCAGAGGATTTCGGCGTGGACTGCGACCGGATCACCTGGGTGACGTTCGAAGAGGCGCACGTCGCCGAGTTCCGCGACCCGCGCAACGTCGAGCGCGCGCCGGCAGGGAAGAAGCTGGAAGCAATGCTGCTCGCCGGCGAAGTCGATGCGATGGTCTCGGGCGACGCTCCGGTCACGGACCCGCGCATCGTGCCGGTGATCCCGGACGTGGAGGCCGCGGCGCGCGAATGGCGCGCGAGGAACGGGGCGATCCAGATCAACCACATCGTGGCAGTCAAGCCCTCCGTGGACGCTGCGCCGCTGATGCGCCTCCTCGAGGAAAGCTTCGCCGCCGCCGGCGATCCGGACATGAACCCGATCGGGCTGGAGGCGAACCGGCGCAACCTCGAGGTGGCGGTCGACTTTGTGCACCGGCAGGGACTCATCCCGCGGCGCTACGCAGTGCAGGAGCTCCTCGCGTGATCATCGACTGCCACGGCCACTACACCACCGCTCCCGCCCCCCTGTGGGAGTGGCGCAAGAAACAGGTCGCGGGCCAGGACCCCGGCCCATTGCGCATCTCGGACGACGAGATCCGCGAGACGCTGGAGCAGAACCAGCTGCGCATCCAGCGCGAGCGCGGCACCGACCTGACGTTCTTCTCGCCGCGCGCCGGCTCGATGGAGCACCACGTCGGCGACGCGAAGGTGAGCGAAGCCTGGTCGCGCCAGTGCAACGACATGATCCACCGCGTGTGCAGCCTGTACCCGTCCAACTTCGCGCCGGTGTGCCAGCTGCCGCAGTCCCCCGGCGTGCCGCCCGAGAACTGCATCCCGGAGCTCGAGCGCTGCGTCGAGCAGCTCGGCTTCATCGGCTGCAACCTCAATCCCGATCCTTCCGGCGGCTGGTGGCAGGCGCCGCCGCTCGGCGACCGCTCCTGGTATCCGCTGTACGAGAAGCTCGTGGAGCTCGAGGTGCCCGCGATGGTGCACGTCAGCTCGTCCTGCAACCCGGCCTTTCACTTCACGGGCGCGCACTACATCAATGCCGATACCACGGCATTCATGCAGTTCATCCAGTCGGACCTGTTCAGGGACTTCCCGACGCTCAAGTTCGTCATTCCCCACGGCGGCGGCGCGGTGCCCTACCACTGGGGCCGCTACCGCGGCCTCGCGCAGGACATGGGCAAGCCGCCGTTGAAGGAGCTCCTGCTCGACAATGTGTTCTTCGACACCTGCGTCTACCACCAGCCCGGCATCGACCTGCTGCTCAAGGTGATCCCGGCGGAGAACATCCTGTTCGCCTCCGAGATCGTCGGCGCGGTGCGCGGCATCGACCCGGAGACCGGGCACTACTACGACGACACGCGGCGCTACGTCGATGCCGCGCTCGGCCTGAGCGCGGCCGAGCGCGAGAAGATCTTCGAGGGCAACGTCAGGCGGGTGTACCCGCGGTTCGCGCGCCGGCCGGCGGGCTGACTCAGACCCCTACGCCGCGCGCCTCGGCGAACTCGCCCATCGAAGCGCTGCGCGCCACCGGCGTCCTGCCCAGCAGGAACCCCTCGTAGCCCTTCGCCGCGACGTTCGCGCAGATCGCGCGGTAGCGGGCGAGACCCCCGGCATAGGGCATGAACACGCGCGGCTTGCCCGGCACGTTGGCGCCGTAGTACCACGAGTGCTTCGCCTTGCTCAGCAGGGTGGCGTTGGCGGCCTCCTCCACGTGCGCGTCCCAGCGGCGCACCGCCTCCGGATCCGGCTCGATGGCGTCGATGCCGTTCCTGCGCAGGTAAGCGATGCAGTCGGTGATCCATTCCACGTGCTGCTCGATGGCCACCGGCATGTTGGTGAGCACCGAAGGGCTGCCCGGCCCCGTGATGGTGAAGAAATTCGGGTACCCCGGCACCTGCAAGCCGAGATAAGTGTGGGGGCCGGCGCGCCAGTCCTCGCGCAGCGAGCGGCCTTCGCGGCCCCGAATGTCGATCGCCAGCAGCGCGCCGGTCATCGCGTCGTAGCCGGTGGCGAAGACGATGACGTCGAGCTCGTGCTCCTTCCTGCGCGTGCGGATGCCGCGCGGCGTGATGCATTCGATCGGGTCGGCGCGCAGGTCGACGAGCGTGACGTTGTCGCGGTTGAAGGTTTCGTAGTACCCGCTGTCGATCGGCGGGCGCTTCGTGGCATAGGGGTGGTCGACGTCGGCGAGCGCCCGCGCGGTCTCCGGGTCGCGCACGATGGCGCGGATGCGGCCCTTGATGAACTCGCAGGCCGTGTCGTTCGCCGCCTGGTCGACGAGCAGGTCGCGGAACGTGGCGCGGAACTGCAGCCCGCCCTTTTCCCACGCCGCCTCGTAGATGGCCTGGCGCTCCTCGGGCGTCACGTCCGCGGCGTTGCGATTCGCAATGCGAAAGGCATGCCCGTTGGGCGTGGATTCGGCGACGGCGCGGATTTCCGCGTGATTTGCACGCACCCAGCGATTGAACTCGGGAGTGAGCGGCGCGTTGCGCGCCGGCACGCTGTAGGTGGCGGTGCGCTGGAACACCGTGAGATGCGCCGCCGCCTGCGCGATGACGGGCGCGGCCTGGATGCCGGTCGAGCCGGTGCCGATCTGCCCGACGCGCTTGCCGGCGAGGTCCACGCCTTCGTGCGGCCACTTGCCGGTATGGAACCACTGGCCGGCGAAATCGCGCAGGCCGGGGATGTCGGGCACGTTGGCCGCAGAGAGGCAGCCGACCGCGGCGACGAGGTAGGTGGCCGCGTAGCGCTCGCCCGCGTCGGTTTCCACCCGCCATCGATTGGCGCCCTCGTCGTAGCGCGCCGCGACGACGCGGCAGCCAAAGCGCATGTCGCGCCGCAGGTCGAGCTTCTCCGCGACACGGCCGAGGTACCTGAGGATCTCGGGCGGCCCGGGGTAGCGCTCGGACCACTCCCACTCCTCGTTCAGCTCCTTGGAGAAGAAGTAGCGGTAGGCATGGCTTTCGGAATCGCAGCGCGCGCCGGGATACCGGTTCCAGTACCAGGTGCCGCCGAGGTCGCCGCCCGCCTCCAGCAACCGGGTGGACAATCCCAGGCGGTCGCGCAGGCTGTGCAGCTGGTAGAGCCCGGCAAACCCCGCCCCGATGACCAGCGCGTCGATCTCGCCATCCATGCGCTGCAGAATAGCACCGGGGGCGGACGGCGCGAGCCGATACAATCCCGGTTTCTCCATGGCAACACCCTCCTCGCGCTGGCTCTGGCGCTTCGTCGTGCTCGCCATCCTCGCCGCCGGCATCGGCGGCTTCGTCGCGCTGAACAAGTTCAAGCCCAAGCCCGCGGTGCGCGCCCCCGCGCAGCAGCTGCCGCTCGTGCAGGCCGAGGCGCTCGAGTTGCGCAGCGGCGCGCTAACCGTGAGCGGCCACGGCCTGGTGCGGCCGCGCGCCGAGGTGGTGCTCGCCGCCGAGGTCTCGGGCCGCGTGGCGTTCGTCAGTCCCGCCCTGGTGACCGGCGGGAGCATCAAGCGCGGCCAGGTGCTCGTGCGCCTGGACGAGGCGCCGTTTCGCGCCGCCCTCGCGCAGGCCGAGGCCG
>DATFEJ010000051.1:0-2602 GCA_035251235.1 Burkholderiales bacterium | reverse complement strand
CACGTGGGCAGCGTCGCTCTCCTGCGGCGTGAGCGGGCGCACCGCCAGCCCGAGCCGCCCTTTGTCGGCGCCGTCGTCCGCGTCGGCCTTCTTCGCCTTGTCGTCCTTCGAGGTGCCCAGCGTCGCCACCAGCTCGCGCTTGCCGCCCTTGCGCCAGACCTCGAGCCGCGCCTGCGCGCCTGGGCGCGACTCGCCAACCATCGCCGCGAGCTCGCCCGAGTCGCCCACCGCGCGCCCGTTGAACTTCAGCACTACGTCGCCCGGCTGCAGCCCCGCCTTGTCGGCGGCGCTGCCCGGCGCCACGGCGGCGATCAGCGCGCCCGCGGGCTGCTGCAGGCCGAACGATTCGGCGAGCGCCTGGTTCATGGTCTGCGCGTTGACGCCGAGCCGCGCGTGCGAGGCGTACCCGGTGGCGACGATCTGGTCCTTCACGCGCAGCGCCACGTCGATCGGGATGGCGAACGACAGGCCCTGGTAGCCGCCCGAGCGGCTGTAGATCTGCGAGTTGATGCCGATCACCTCGCCGGCGAGGTTGAACAGCGGCCCGCCCGAGTTGCCCGGATTCACCGCCACGTCGGTCTGGATGAACGGCACGTAGGTGTCGCCGGGCAGCGAGCGGCTCTTGGCCGAGACGATGCCGGCGGTGACGCTGTTCTCGAAACCGAACGGCGAGCCGATGGCCACCACCCAGTCGCCGACATGCGAGCGGTCGGGGTCGCCGAGCCGCACCGCCGGCAGGTTCCTCGCCTCGATGCGCAGCACCGCGACGTCGGTGGCCGGGTCGGAGCCCAGCACCTTGGCGCGGAACTCGCGCCGGTCGGTGAGCTTGACCGTGACCTCGGTGGCGTCCTGCACGACGTGCGCGTTGGTGAGCACGATGCCGTCCGCGCTGACGATGAAGCCCGAGCCCTGCCCCTGCACCGGCACTTCGCCCTGCGGCGCCGGGAAGCGGAACGGCAGCCCGCGGAAAAACTCCGGCAGCTGCGGCTGGGCGGCGCCCGCCTGGCGGGTGCCCGAGGTGGCGATATTGACGACCGCCGGACCGTACTGGCGCACGATGGCGGCGAAATCGGGCAGCGCCGCGGCGCGCGCGGCGACCGCAGCCGGGGCGGGCACGGCCTGGACGGGCTGCGAGCCGGCCGTGTGGCTGGCCGCCAATCCGGCGAGGGCGAGCACTCCGGTAGCAGCCAGCGTGGCTGCGATGCGCTTCGGGTTCATGCCAGGCTCCTGCGAAATCTTGCGATGCGGCTTCGACAGCCGACCGGCGGCCGGGGTTCCCCCGGGGCACGCGCAGCGCGATTCGGGCGCTTTGGGCATAATGCCCGGCATTCGCTGCCACGGGCAGTCACGAAGGGAGCCACCATGAAAAAGATCGGCATGCTGTTCGCCCTGCTCGCCGGCGCGCTCTTGGCGACCCAGGCCCAGGCCCAGGCGCCGGGACAGTGGTACATGGGCATCGGCGTCAATACGGTGTGGACGGACGGCGCGTCGCCCTACGACGACACGCGCGACGAAGACACCGCGGCGGGCGCGAAGATCTACGGCGGCTACATGTGGAGCAACTGGGGCATGGAAGTCTCCGGCCACCACCTCGGCAGGTACGACGTCGAGTTCGGCGGCGCGAAGATCGCCGAGTCGGAGGCCATGGCGATCACCACGGCGATCGTCTATACCGCCGACATTGGTGCCGGATTCACGTTCCACGGCAAGCTGGGAATCGCCTTCACCCAGTTCGAGATCGACTGCCTGCAGCTGTGCGGCTCCGGCAATCCGCCGCTCGCCGACACCAAGAAGACGGGGCTGTCGGGCACCTGGGCGCTGGGCATCGGCGCCAAGTTCACGCAGAACATCCTGGCGCGCATGGAGTACGAGCACATCGGCGCCTTCCATTCGGCCGTGTCCGACTTCGAGTACAAGGAAAGCTACAAGTTGCTGTCGCTCAGCCTGCAGTTCAACTTCTAGTCCCCGTACCGGCGGCCATGTGCGGCCGGTACGTCAGTCCCGACCAGTCGGCGATCGAGCGCGCCTGGAAGATCGATCGCACGAGCAGCAACCCGTTCCCGCGCCGCTTCAACGTCCAGCCGACCACCGAGGTGCCCGTCCTGCGCCGTGACGGCGAGGCGCTCGTGCTGCAGGCGGCGCGCTGGGGCCTCATCCCGCACTGGTGGAAGAAGGACGCGCCGCCCACGCACGCCATCAACGCGCGCCTCGAGGAGGCCGCGGGCAAGCCGATGTGGCGCGATCCGCTGCGCCGCTCGCGCTGCCTGCTGCCCGCGGAGGGCTGGTACGAATGGCAGGCGCTCGCCGGCGGCAAGCAGCCCTACTACATCCGCCGCGCCGACGGCCGGCCGTTCTGCTTCGCGGGGCTGCTCGCGCAGCGGCAGGAGCACTGGAGCTGCGCCCTGCTCACCAGGGCCGCCGCGGGGCCGGCGGCCGAGGTGCACGACCGCATGCCGGTGGTGCTGCCCGACGAAGCGTTCGCCGCCTGGCTCGATCCCGGCCTCAAGGACGCCTCGCAGTTCGCGCGCGAGCACGCGCTGGCGCAGGAGTTCACCCACTACGCGGTCAGCAAGCGCGTCAACAACGCGCGCCACGAGGGCGC
>DATFEJ010000361.1:0-4251 GCA_035251235.1 Burkholderiales bacterium | reverse complement strand
CAGTCGCCCCAGGGTCTCGATCGTGCGCGCAATGTCCTCCAGCTCGCGCGGCTCGGAGCGAAACACCGGGATGCCGAGGGCGGCGATGCGCTCGATCGCGCGCGTGCTGCCCGATTGCGGCCAGGCGACGACCAGGTCGGGCCGCAGCGCGACCACGGCCTCGAGGTCGATCCCCGCCTCGCTGCCCACGCGCGGCAGCGCCTTCGCTTCGGGCGGATAGTCGCTGTAGGCGAGCGCGCCGACCATGCGCTCGCCCGCGCCCGCGGCGTACATGAGCTCGGTGAGGTGGGGCGCGAGGCTGACCACGCGCCGCGCGGGCGCGGCGAGCGCCACCTCGTGCCCGTAGTCGTCCACCACGCGCACCTGCGCGTGCGCGCTGCCCGGCACGATGACGATGGCGGCGGCGAGGAGCATTGCGCGGCGCATGCCGGTTTGTATAATCGTCCGGGCAACTGGCTGCAAGGTGTCCGCGCGGTTTCCGAGCCGCGCGGATGAAACGGGAATCAGGTGCGCGCGGGCCTTGCGGCCTGCGCCAAGCCTGGACTGCCCCCGCAACGGTAGGCGAGGGGGCGCGCCACCCGGCCACTGTGGAGAGCCGTTCCACGGGAAGGCGGCGCGCCCGGCGCAAGGAGACATCGGCGCCACTCGCGAGTCCGGAGACCGGCCTTGTGGTCATTCCAAACCGCTTTGCGGCGTCGGGGATGACGCCAGGAGGGTCTTGCACATGCGATTCGCAGCCTTGGCGGTGCTCGCCGCGCTCGCGCCGGCGGTGCTCGCGCAGAACGGCGACGCGGTGATGATCGAAGCGACGCGCTTTCCCGAGGACAGCCGGCGCCTGCCGGCGAGCGTCACCGTGCTGGACGAGGCGGCGATCGCGCAGAGCGCCGCGCGCACGCTGCCCGAGCTGCTCGCCGAGCAGGCGGGGCTCACGATGAGCGACCTGTTCGGCAACAACGCGGCTTCCACCTCGGTCGACCTGCGCGGCTTCGGCGCCACCGGGACGCAGAACACGCTGATCCTCGTCGACGGCCGCCGCGTCACCGACATCGACCTCTCGGGCGTGCAGTGGGCGGCGATCCCGCTCTCCTCGATCGAGCGCATCGAGATCCTGCGCGGCTCGGGCGCGGTGCTGTACGGCGACGGCGCCACGGCGGGCGTCGTCAACATCGTCACGCGCTCGCCGCTCAAGGTCGGCCGTCGCGCCGAGGTCATGGGGCGCGTGGCGAGCTACGGCACGCTGGAGGGCCAGCTGTACGCGAGCGCGGCCGGCGACACGCTCGGCGTGAACGCGACGCTCTACGGCTACGAGTCGGACGGCTACCGCAGGAACAACGAGAACCAGCAGAAGAATTCCTCGCTCAACCTGCGCTGGGGGCCGGGCGAGAGCTACCTCGACCTGCGCGCGGGCACCGATCGCCAGGACCTGCGCCTGCCCGGCGCGCGCGCGGTGCAGCCCTCCATCGGCCTGGACGAGTACGCGGCCGACCGACGCGGCACGAGCACGCCGCTCGACTGGTCGGCGCGCGACGGCGAGCGCGTGGGGGCGACGCTGGTCACGCGCCTGGGCGCGGCGGAGTTCAACATCGGCGCCGACTGGCGCGACAAGGACCAGCGCTCGTACTTCGACTTCGGCGGCTTCCCCTCGTACCGCGACGACCGGCTGGAGATGACGGCGCTCACGCCGCGCGTGCGCGTGCCGTTCGACCTGCTCGGCGCGCGCCATCGCCTGACGCTGGGCGCCGACTGGATCCGCTGGCGCTACGACTCGAGCCGCAGCGACCGGCCGGAGAACATCGGTCAGCCGGTCAACCGCGTGCGCATCGACCGCGACACCGAGGCTTTCTACGTCAAGGACGCGATCGACCTCGCCCCCGGCACGCGGCTCGATGCCGGCTGGCGCGAGGAGCGGGTGGACTACGATGCCACCGACAAGCTGGATCCTGCGGCGCCGGGCGGCGCGTTCGGCACCGAGGCGGCGCCCGCGAGCGCGCGCCAGCGCGAGCACGCCTGGGAGCTCGGCCTGCGGCAGGAGCTGTCGCCCGCGTGGGCCCTCATGGCGCGCGCCGGCAGGAGCTTTCGCTTCGTGGGCGCCGACGAGATCTACGAGAACGACGAGTTCTTCTCGGCGCAGTTCCAGATCCTGCGGCCGCAGAGCGCCGAGACGCTGGAACTGGGCGCCGAATGGCGTGCGCGCGGCGCGCGCTTGCGCGGCACGCTCTTCCGGACCGACGTCGAGGACGAGATCCACCTGGATCCGTTCACGACGGGCGTGGGCAACACCAATTTGCCGCCATCGCGCCGGCGTGGCCTGGAGCTCGACGGCGAAGTGCGCATCGGCGCGGCGCTGCAGCTCACCGGCGCCTACGCCTACACCGACGCGCGCTTCGTTGAGGGCGTGTTGCCCGGCAACGCGTTCATCGGCACCGATCTCGCCATCGCCGGCAAGCGCGTGCCGCTCGTTCCCGAGCACAAGCTGAACCTGGCCGTGGCCTGGAGCATCGACGCGCGCACGCGCCTCGCCGCAGCGCTTACCGCGCTCAGCGAGCAGTACATGGACAATGACGAGCCCAATACGCTCGGCACGCGCATCCCGGCCTACAGCGTCCTCGACCTCAAGCTGACGCGCGACTTCGGTTGGGGCAGGCTCGCGGCGGCGATCAACAATGCCTTGGACGAGCAGTACTACACTTACGCGGTGCGCAGCAATTTCACGCCCGACCGGTACAACGTCTATCCGCTGCCCGGCCGCACGCTGAGCTTCACCGCGGAACTCAAGGTTGACTGACCCCCGGACGATCCTCGTCATCTCGCTGCGCTTCATGGGCGACGTGCTGCTCACCACGCCGCTCATCCGCTCGCTGCGCGCCGCCTACCCCCACGCGGCAATCGACGCGCTGGTGTTCGGCGGCACCGAGGACGTACTGGAAGGCAATCCGGACCTGCGGCAGGTGCGTGTCACGAAGCGCGGCGAGCCGTGGTCGCGCTGGAAGGTACTGTGGCGTACGTACGACCTGGCCGTCGTCGCAGAGACTGCCGACCGGCCGCACTTCATCGGCTGGCTGGCTGCCCGGCGTCGCGCAGGCCTGCTGCCGGCCAAGCGAAGCGCGTCGTGGTGGAAGCGGCTGACGCTCGAGCGTGGCGTCGAGTCGCCGCCCGACCTCGCGCGCCCGCTCGCCTACCAGCGGCTCGCGCAGGCGCTCGGCATAGCCTGGCAGCCGGAGATGGTGGCGCCCACCGCGCACACTCCTGGGTCCCAATGGGCGGAGCTGCTCGGCTTCGACCCCGCGCGCGAGCGCTTCGCGGTGCTGCATCTCGCGCCGCGCTTTCGCTACAAGCGATGGAATACCCCCGGCTGGCACGCGCTGATGCGCTGGCTCGCGGGACAAGGGCTGCGCGTCGTGATTACCGGCGGCCCGGACGCGGAAGAGCGCGCCTACGTGCGCGAAGTGCTCGCCGGCGCCGATGCTGCGGTCGCGGATCTCTGCGGCCGGCTGCGCTTCGCGCAGACCGCGGACCTGCTGCGCCTTGCCGCGCTCTATGTCGGACCGGATACCGCGACCACGCACCTCGCCGCCGCCTGCGGCACGCCGACCGTGGCGCTCTTCGGGCCGACCGATCCGCGCCTCTGGGGCCCGCTGCCGCGCCGCGGGCTCGACCAACCCTACGCCAGGGTGGAGCCGCTGCAGCGGCGCGGCAACGTCGCGCTGCTGCAGGAACCGTCGCTCGATTGCGTGCCCTGCCAGAAGGAAGGCTGCGAGCGCCATCGCGACAGCCGCGCCGACTGCCTCGATCGCATGGGCGCCGAGCGGGTGATCGCCGCGGCGCGCGAGGCGCTCAGCCGAAGCGGCGCTTCAGCGCGCCCCTGAGCGTCTGCCAGCGAAGGCCCCAGGAGGGCTCCGGCTCGGCCAGGGCCAGGTTGGCGCTTGCCGGCTGCCCGCGGCGCAGGTAGTGGCGATCGAAGGTCGACTGCACCAGCCCCCACTTCATCAGGAACTGCCGCCGGCCGTCGTTCTTGCGGATGCGGCGCGTCGAGGTTTCCGAGAAGTGATACACCAGGCTGTCCCCCACGCCGAGAAAGACCCGGCAGCCGGCGTGCCACAGCTTCATGGAGAAATCGTTGTCGCTGCTCATGCCGGGGGAGAATTCCACGCTGTAGCCGCCAACCTGGTGCCACAGCGTGCGCGAGACGAGCGTTGGCGGCCAGGTGGCGCCCAGCCAGTCGGGACGCGCGAGCGAAGGCGCCTCGCGCTC
>DATFEJ010000059.1:0-7058 GCA_035251235.1 Burkholderiales bacterium | reverse complement strand
TACACTCTACCGCTCGCGCTCGGTGATCAACTCGCCGCGGCCACCGCCTGCCCGGCTTGCGCCTGGTCCGCTGTGCCCACCTGGGCGCCGGGCGCGAGGGCGTACTTGTCCATCACGGTGAGCGGCGCGCCGCGGCCCGCGGTCCACTCGCCGTCGGCGAGCAGGGGTTGAACGGTCATAGCCATAGGATTCGCTTTCGGTAGTCGAGGTCTTTGAGCAGGGGCTCGGCGGGCCCCTGGTGAAACACGGCGCCGCGCTCGAGCGCGAACACGCGGTCGGCGAGCGCCAGCACGAGATCCAGGTTGTGCTCGACGATGACGATCGAGGTCTGGCCGCGCAGGCGGTCGAACACGCCGAACAGCTCCTGCACGATCGAGGGCGCGAGTCCCTCGAAGGGCTCGTCGAGCAGCAGCAGCCGCACGTTGCCCGAGAGGGCACGCGCCACCGCAGCCATCTGCTGCTCGCCGCCCGAGAGGTAGTCCGCGGCAACGTGCATGCGCTCCTGGAGGCGCGGGAAGTACTCGAAGATCCGCTCCTCGCTCCAGGCCACGCCGTGGCGGCCGTCGGTCGAGCGCGCCAGGCGCCCGAGGGCCAGGTTCTCGGCCACCGTCATGCCGGCGAACAGGCCCCGTCCCTGCGGCACGTAGCCGATGCCCAGGCGCGCGATCTCGTGCGCCGGCAGCCCGGCGATGTCGCGGCCCTCGTACTCGATGGCGCCGGAGGCGGCCGGCACCAGGCCGTTCAAGGTCTTCAAGAGCGTCGTCTTGCCCGCGCCGTTCCTGCCGAGCAGCGCCACGATCTCGCCCTCGCGCACGTCGAGCGTCGCGTCGGCGAGGATGTGGCTCTTGCCGTAGAAAGCGTTCACCTTGTCCAGGCGCAGCAGCGGTGCGCCGCCGGCCACGCTGGCACTGCCGCTGACGGGTGGCGTCCCCGTTCCCGTGTACACCTCCTGCACGCGCCGGTCGCCGCGCACCGCCTCCGGCGTGCCGCTCATCAGCACCTCGCCCTGGTTCATCACCGTCACCGTCTGCGAGAAGCCGAGCACCCGGTCGATGTCGTGCTCCACGATGAGCACCGGGATGCCGGCGGCGACGTTCTTCACCAGGCGGGACACGCGCTCGCGCTCGGCGGCCGCCAGGCCCGCGAGCGGCTCATCCAGCAGCAGCACGCGCGGCTTGGCGCCGAGCGCGATGCCCAGGTCCACCAGGCGCTGGCCGCCGTAGGAGAGCTCGCCGCCCTGGATCTCCTCGATGCCCTCCAGCCCCAGGAATTTCACCAGCTCTCGCGTCTCGGCGTGGATCTCGGCAATGTCGTCGACGTCGCGCCAGGCGTTGAAGCGCGCCGGGTGCCGGGCCTGCAGCGCGAGGCGCAGGTTCTCGTAGATGGTGAGGCCCTTGAAGAGGTTCGTGATCTGGAACGAGCGCGCGAGGCCTCGCTGGCAGATGCGGTGCGGCTCCTCGCCCTGCACCTGCGTGCCGTGCAGCGCCACCGTGCCGGCGTCCGGCGGGAACATGCCGGAGGCGACGTTGAAGAGCGTCGTCTTGCCCGCGCCGTTCGGGCCGATGAGGGCGTGGATCTCGCCCGCGCGCACTTCGAGGCTCGCGCCGCCCACGGCGCGGATGCCGCCGAAGTGCTTTTCCACCGCGGCGAGCTCGAGCACCGGGCCCTGCGGCAGCTCGGGCCGCAGGCAAGCGGGCAGCGGCAGCCCCTCGTAGATCTTGCGCCGGCTCATCGCCGCAGATTCCTCCGGCGGCGGGCGCAAGCGCCGCCGGATCTTCGCCCAGATGCCGGTGAGGCCCTCGGGCGAAAACAGAACGAAGCCCACGAACACCAGGCCGAACCACAGCAGCCAGTTGCCGGTCCAGATGGAGAACAGCTCCCGGAACGCGACGTAGAACAGCACGCCCAGGCCCGGGCCGAGGAACTGGTGCATGCCGCCGATCACCACCATCGCCAGCAGCTCGCCGGAGAAGGCGACCGACACCGACTCGGCGGACACGAGGTAGTTGAGGAAAGCCTGCAACGCGCCGCCCAGGCCCGTGACCACCGCCGAGATGACGAACGCGGCGAGGCGATAGCGGTCGACGTCGTAGCCCTGGAAGGTGGCGCGCTGCTGGTTCTCGCGGATCGCCACCAGCACGTGGCCGAACGGCGAGCGCGTCACGCGCAGCAGTCCGTAGAGCACGCCGGCGGCGACGAGCGCGACGAAGGCGTAGTAGACGGCGTGGTTGTCGAGCGGCACCGCCTGGAAGCCGCCGCGCGCGAGCCCCCCGAGCCCGTCCTCGCCGCCGGTGAGCTCGGTCCAGCGGAAGGCGATCGTGTAGGTGAGCGCGGCGAAGGCGAGCGTGAGCAGCGCAAAATACACGCCGCGCCGGCGCAGGATCAGCAGGCCGACGAGGAACGACAGCAGCGCGACAAAAGCGATCGAGAAGGCGATCGGCAGGCCGATCTGCCCGGCGAACCAGTGCTTCTGCGAGATCGCCGCGGCGTAGGCGCCGATGCCGAACCAGGCGCTGTGGCCGAACGACGTGAGCCCGGTGAAGCCCACCAGCAGGTTGAGGCCCAGCGCGGCGATGGCGAGCGTGACGATCTGCGTGGCGGTGTTCACGCCCAGGCCCAGCGCGCGCACGAGCAGCGGCAGCAGCACGAGCGCCGCGAGGCCGATGAGCAGCGTGCGGTTGCGGCTCATTCGAACCTCTCGATGCGCTCGCCGAGCAGCCCTCGCGGGCGGAACATCAGCAGGAGGAACATCAGGATGTACATCGACGCCTCGCCCGCCGCCGGCACGAAGTGGATGGTGATGCCGCGCACCACGCCCACCAGCAGCGCCGCGAGCACCACGCCCCAGAAGCTGCCCAGGCCGCCGATCACCACCACCACGAAGGCCACCGTGATGATCTCGGCGCCCATCGCCGGGTGCACGTTGGTGATCGGCGCGAACAGGGCCCCGCCCAGCGCCGCCATGCCGACGCCCAGCATCACGATGGCGGTCATGTAGGGCTGCAGCCGGATGCCGAGCGCGGCCACCATGTCGGGCCGCTGGATGCCCGCGCGCACCACGCGGCCGAAGGAAGTGCGGTGGATCAGGAACCAGATGCCGGCGAGCACCAGCGCCACCACGGCAAGGAGGAACAAGCGATAGCGCGAGAACAGGAAATCGCCCAGCACGACATTGCCCTTGAACGCCTGCGGCATGGAGAAAGGCAGCGGCGCCGCGCCCCAGGTCATGCGGATCGCCTGCTCGGCGACGAGCGCGAGGCCGAAGGTGACGAGCAGCGACAGGATCGGGTCGGCGGTATAGAAGCGGCGCAACAGGAACTTCTCGAAAAGGATCCCGAGCAGGGCCACGGCGACGGGCGAGAGCGCCACCGCGGGGCCGAAGCCCAGGTGCTTGGCGATCTCGACCGCGCCGTAGGCGCCGAGCGCGTAGAACGCGCCGTGGGCGAGGTTCACCACCCCGCCGACGCTGAAGATGAGCGACAGGCCGAGCGCGATCAGCAGGTAATACCCGCCGAGGACCAGGCCGTTGACGACCTGCTCCAGCAGAAACAGGACCTGCATTTACATCACAACACGCAGGCGTTCGCTTCTTTGGGCGGGTTGATGCTCTCCAGCGGCTGGCCGGCCGCCGGCACCGCGTCGCCGAACTTGAGGAAGTCCCACTTGTCCTTCGCCTGGCCCTTGGGCTTGACGGTGAACGGGTAGGCTTCCTGGATCAGCTGGTGGTCCCACGAGCGGAAGTAGCCCTTCCTCGACTTGAGCAGGTCGAACTCCGCCTGGCTCTCGAAATAGGCGATCAGCTTCTCGGTGTCGGTGCCCTTGGTGGCGTTGATCGCCTGCGCCACGATCCTGAGCGACACGTACTCGATCCAGGCGTGGTTCTCCGGCGGCTGGCCGTGCTTCTGGCGGAACTTGGCGACGAAGGCCTTCGAGCCCGGGATGTCCAGATCGTGGTGCCAGACGGTGGGCCAGATGCCGGCCAGGTTGCCCTCGCCGGCCGACCAGGCGTCCGCGGTGTTCAGGTTGAAGCCCGCGACCTGGTAGGGCAGGCCGAACTCGGAATACTGCTTGACGAAGTTCGTCACCTGGTTGCCGCCCAGGTTGGTCGCCACGAGGTCCGGCTTCGCCTGCCGGATCTTGAGCAGGAACGGGCTGAAGTCGGTGGTGTCGGTCGCCGTGAGCTCGTCGCCCACGACCGTGCCGCCGTTCGCGGCGCAGAAAGCCTTCGCCGCCTTCGCCAGGTCGTGGCCGAACAGGTAGTCCGAGGTGAGGAAGAAGATCTTCTTGCCCTTGATGTAGCCCTCGCGCGCCAGCGCCTGGCCCGCCGCGTTCACCATCACCGTCACCGGAATGTCGACGTGGAAGGTGTAGCGGTTGCAGTCCTTGCCGCGCAGCACGTCCGAGCGCGCGCCGACCTGCAGAAAGAGGCGCTTGCTGCGCGCCGCCACCTGCATGATGGTCTTGGCGGAAGCCGAGTTGATCTCGCCCATCAGCACGTCCACCTTGTCCTGGTCGAGCATGCGCTGCGCCTTGGTCGAGGCGGTGGCCGGGTTGACCGAGTCCTCCGACAGGACGTCGAGCTTGCGGCCCAGCACCCCGCCTGCGGCGTTGATCTCCTCCGCGGCGATCTGGATGCCCTTCACGGCATACACGCCGAGCGCGCCGAGGAACCCGGTCATCGGCGTGAGGTGGCCGATCTTGATGGCGTCGGACTGCGCGCGCACGATCGCGGGGAAGCCGAGCGCGAGCGCGCCCGCGGTTCCTGCCTTGAGTAGGTCTCTCCGGTTGGTCATTTTCCCTTCCCTCCCTTGGTCGGTGGTTCATCGTCCGCCGGCGTCGTGATCACGAGGAACACGAGCCCGGCGGTACCGGTGTTGGTGAAGCTGTGCGGCACGCCCGGCGGCAGGTAGACGTAGTCGTGCGGCCGCATGAGGTGCCGCTCCTTGCCCACGGTCAGCACGCCTTCGCCTTCCAGCACGTAATAGACCTGCTCCTGGACCTTGTGCGAGTGCTCCTGCACGTAGGCGTTGGGGGCGTAGCGCGAGATGCGGAAATCCATCCGCTGCGAGCCGGAGTTCTGCGGGCCGACGAGCGCCTTGGACAGCGCGCCGCCGAAATGGCCCGGATACTCGTGCCAGGCGACGCGCGCCATCTGCTCTACGAAGGCGGTGTCGCGGCGCTTGCGTGGGGTGCTCATGGGTGTGCTCCGGAGTCTAGGAACTGGGTGGCGGAAGGAGGAAATACCGTTTACCGAGGCTCGATATAACGCCAGCTTATAGCCAACCCCGGAAAACGCTATTTTCCCGCCTGGCGTGGGGTCCCTATGATCGCCTGCACATGCCGCTGCAACCTCAAGAAGGAATGCTCGCCATCTGGCACGACGTGCTCGCCGGCCAGGAAGCGGCCGTGTCCCACTGGTACAACACCGAGCACCACGCCGAGCGCCTGTCCGTCGAGGGCTTCCTCGCGGCGCACCGCTACCGCCTCGCCGGCGGCGAGGGCCGGCAGTTCCTGAGCCTTTATCGGACGCGCACGCCCGCGGTGCTGTCTTCCGCCGCCTACCGCGCGCGCCTGGAATCGCCCTCGCCGCGCACGCGCGAGATCATGCCCACCTACCGCAACATGTCGCGCACGGTGTGCCGCCTTGCCGTGCAACAGGGGATGCCGGAGGGCGGCCATCTCGCAACGCTGGCGGGCACGGGTTCTCCTCCGGATCCAGCCAGGGTCTTCGCGGAACTTCTGCAGCGCCCCGGGGTGCTGCGCTGCCGCTGGCTGCTCCCCGAGGACCCGACCCTGGTCGCGCAATCCACGGCGGAAGGCACCCTGCGCGGCGGCGACGCGAGCGTCGCCTGGGCGGCGCTCGTCGACACCAACGAGCTGCAGGAGGCAGTGGCGGTCCTCGCGGCCCTCGACGCCGCCCTGCGTCCCGCGCAAGTGGCGCAACGCGCCGCGTACCGCCTGGTCTACGCGGCGCGAGGCGATTCCGGTATAAGCTGAACCTATATCCGGAACGCCTTGGGAGGAGGACCCCGGTGGACCTGCGCCAGCTTCGCTATTTCGCCCAGATCGTCGAGAGCGGCAGCCTTTCCAAGGCCTCGCGCCAGCTGTTCATCGCGCAGCCCGCGCTCAGCCAGCAGGTGAGCAAGCTGGAGGACGAGGTCGGCCGGCCGCTGCTCAACCGCTCCTCGCGCGGCGTCGCGCCGACCGAGAACGGCCTCGCGCTCTATCACCACGCGCGCTTCATGCTGCGCCAGCTCGACCAGGCGCTGTCCATCGCCCGCCAGGAATCCGGCGCGGTGCAGGGCATGGTGTCGGTGGGCCTGCCGGCGACCACCGTCGCCGCGCTCGGCCTGCCGCTGGTGCGCCGCGTGCGCGAGCGCTACCCGAGCATCATGCTGAACGTGGTCGAGGGCATGAGCGGCCATCTCGGGCAGATGATGCGCCTGGGGCAGCTCGACCTCGCGGTGCTCTTCGCGAGCGACGTCGCCTTCGACCTGTCGGTGGCGCCGCTGCTGGAAGAAGAGCTGTTCGTCATCCTGCCCAAGAAGAGCCCGCTGGTGGCCCCGCGCCGCACGAGCATTCCCATCGAGGAAGCCGCGGCGCTGCCGCTCATCCTGCCCACCAGCACGCACGGCCTGCGCCGGCGCATCGCGGCGGAGTTCGAGCAGCGCAGCCTCTCGGCGCGCATCGTGGCCGAGATCGACTCGCTGTCGCTGCTGATGAACTGCGTGCACGAGGGCATGGGCGCCACCATCAAGCCGATGGCCGCCGTGTACCTCGAGGGCGCGCGCGGCCGGCAGTGGCGCGCGCTGTCCATCACCGGCGCGCGCATGAGCCGCCGCAACTACATCTACTCGCTCGCGCCCGAGCGCCTGTCCGCCGCCGCCGCCGCGGTCGCCGCGGAGCTGCGCGACACGGCGCGCGCGCTGATCGACTCGGGCGCCTGGACCGGCGTCGAAGCCATCGAAAAGGAGACCGCCTGATGAAACGCCTCGTCGCTTTCGCCGTCCTGCTGTGCACCGCCGCCGCGGCCGCAGCCCAGAGCTACCCCACGCGCC
>DATFEJ010000076.1:0-4779 GCA_035251235.1 Burkholderiales bacterium | reverse complement strand
CGCCGCTCTGGTCGCCCGCGCGGACACTTTCTTCATCGCCAGCGCCGCGCCCGGCGCGCGCGCCGGCAATGCGTCGCACGGCATCGACGTGTCGCATCGCGGCGGCAGGCCGGGATTCGTGCGCGTGCGCACGCGCAGCCGCCGCACCGTGCTGACCGCGCCCGATTTCGCAGGCAACTCGCTGTTCAATACTTTCGGCAACCTCGCGCTGGAGCCGCGCTGCGGACTGCTGTTCGTCGACTTCGCGAACGGCGACCTGCTGCAGCTCACCGGCCGTGCCGGGATCGCGTGGGACGGGCCCGAACTCCAGGCCTTCGCGGGCGCGCAGCGCCTCCTGCGATTCGACGTCGAGGAAGGCCTGCTGCGCGAGCGCGCGCTTGCTCTGCGCTGGACGCCGGCGCAGCAGGCCGCGCAACTGGCGGCCACCGGCTCGTGGACGGACGTCGAGCGCGCGTTGGCCGATGTCGCGGCGCGCCGACAATTGCCGATGTCTTCGCCCCCCGACAACCTGCGCTAAGGCATTGAGCGCACGCCGGATCGCGTGGCTGGCACGAACCTCGCATGGAACTGCGCACCAGGGCATTCCGCCCTACCGGAGAGAGGAGACTGCAATGAAACGCACCCTCGAGCGCTTCCTCGCCGCTGCCACCGCGCTGGCGATCGCGGCGTCCTTCGGCGCCGTGCTGAGCTTCGTGCCGACGGGCGCGCAGGGCGACGAGAAGCCCAAGGACTGCAAGATGTACCCGCAGGATCCGCGCTGCAAGGACGAGAAGAAGTAGCGCCTGCTTGCCGGCCGGGCCAGAGATCCTTCCCCCCGGTTGCCACTGACCGGCCGGCGCGGCGCAGCCCTCCCCTGGCTGCGCCGTTTTTTTCTACCTGTCGAACGGCGGCTTCAGGCCGAGCAGTTGCCCGAGGACCTCTTCGGTGTGCGCGCCGAGCGCCGGGCCCGGCGCATCGGTGCGGCCCGGCGTCTCGCCGAGGATCGGCGGGATGGCGGGGATCTTGAGCGGCTTGCCGGCCACTTCGACCTGCTCGAACATGCCGCGCGCGTTGAAATGCGGGTCGGCCATCATGTCGGCGACGCTGTAGATCGGGCCGTTCGGCACGCCCGCCTGGCGCAGCGCCTCGAGGGCCTCGCCCGAGCTGCGCCCCCGGGTCCACGCGAGGATCGCCTCGTCGATCTCCTTCTCGTTCTCCACGCGCTTCGCGTTGGTGGCGAAGCGCGGGTCCTCGGCCATCTCCGGCCGGCCGATGGCGCGCATCAGTCGCTGGTAGATCGAGTCGCCGTTGCCGCCGATGATCACGTACTTGCCGTCCGCGCACTGGTACGTGTTGGTCGGCACGATGCCGGTGATGGTGGAGCCGGAGGGCTCGCGCACCACGCCCGCGCCGCTGTACTCGGGCACGACGGACTCGAGCAGGTTGAACACCGACTCGTAGATGGCGACGTCCACCACCTGCCCGGCCTGCGCCTTGCCGCGCAGGCGCGCGGTGAGCGAAAGCAGGATCCCCAGCACCGCGTGCAGGCCCGCGAGCGTGTCGCCCATGGACAGGTTCGGGCGCACGGGCGGGCGGTCGGGAAAGCCGTTCACGTAGCGAAAGCCCGCGAAGCCCTCGCACACCGAGGCGAAGCCGGGCTGCGCGGCGTACGGCCCGGTCTGTCCGTAGCCCGAGACGCGCGCCACGATCAGCTCGGGATTGAGCTTGTTCAGCTCGTCGGGCCCCATGCCCCACTTCTCCAGCGTGCCGGGGCGGAAGTTCTCGATCAGCACGTCCGATTTCGCGGCGAGGGCCTTCGCGATCTGGCGTCCGCGCGGCGTGCCCAGGTCGAGCGTCACCGACTTCTTGTTCCTCGCGAGGCTCGCCCACCACAGCGACGTGCCGTCGCGCACCACGCGCCAGCCGCGGATCGGGTCGCCGCCCGGCGGCTCGATCTTGATCACCTCGGCGCCGAAATAGCCGAGCACGCAGCCGGCGAACGGCCCGGCAAGCAGCTGGCCCATCTCGAGCACGCGGATGCCTTCCAGCGGGCGCGCCGGCGCCTCGCTCATGCGCCCTTCAGCTTCTTCGCCGCCTCCATGATCGGGCCGACCACGTCCATGGGCAGCGGGAAGACGATGGTGGTGGTCTTGTCGCCCGCGATCTGCGTGAGCGTCTGCAGGTACCGCAGCTGCATGGCCTCGGCGCGCTGCGACAGCATGTTGGCGGCCTCCAGCAGCTTCTCCGAGGCCTGCAGCTCGCCTTCGGCGTGGATGATCTTTGAGCGCCGCGCGCGCTCGGCCTCGGCCTGCTGCGCGATCGCCCGCACCATGGACTCGTTCAGGTCGACGTGCTTGATCTCGACGTTGGCCACCTTGATGCCCCAGGCGTCGGTCTGCTGGTCGAGGATGGTCTGGATGTCGACGTTCAGCTTGTCGCGCTCGGCGAGCATCTCGTCCAGCTCGTGCTTGCCGAGCACGGAGCGCAGCGTGGTCTGCGCGAGCTGGCTGGTGGCCTCCATGAAGTTCGCCACCTGGATGATGGCGAGCTGCGGGTCGACGACGCGGAAGTAGACCACCGCGTTCACCTTCACCGAGACGTTGTCGCGCGAGATCACGTCCTGGCTGGGCACGTCGAGCACGATCAGGCGCAAGTCCACGCGCACCATCTGCTGGATGCCGGGGATGACGATGATGAGTCCCGGGCCCATCACCGCCTGGAAGCGCCCGAGCAGGAACACCACGCCGCGCTCGTACTCGCGCAGGATGCGGATCGACGCGATGACCAGGACGATGATCAGCACCAGGAACCCAAGGCCGAAATTCAGCATGCCGTTCTCCTCGTATTCATTGGTCGGCGGGCGCGCGCGTCGCCTCCAGGATCAGCCCGTGGACCGCCTTGATGCGCAGCGCCTCCCCGGCGCGCAGCGGCGTGTCGACGCGCACGCGCCAGCGCTCGCTTTGCACGCGCGCCCAGCCCTCGTGCTCGATGTCCTCCAGCGCCTCGCCGCTGGCGCCGACCAGGTACTCGCGCCCGCTCACCACCGGGCGCCTGCGGTTGCGGATCAGCATGCCGATGACCAGGAAGAAGAACGCCGCGCTCCCCAGCGTCACGCCGGCGATCAGCGTGTAGGGGATCGCGAACTGCGGCACGTCGGTGTCGAGCAGCATGATCGAGCCGATGACGAAGGCCACCAGCCCGCCGACGGCCAGCACGCCGTGCGAGGTCACCCAGAGCTCGGCCGCCATGAAGGCGATGCCGATCAGCAGCAGGGCGAGGCCCGCGTAGTTCACCGGCAGGAGCTGGAAGGCGTACATGGCGATGAGGATGCAGATCGCGCCCACCACGCCGGGCAGGATGAGGCCCGGGTTGGTGAACTCGAAGATGAGCGCGTAGATGCCGAGCAGGATCAGGAGGTAGGCCACGCTCGGGTTGGTGATGACGGCGAGCACCCGGGTGCGCCAGTCGGGCGCGATCTCGACCACCTCCGCGCCCGCGGTGTCGAGCTTGCGCTTCTCCCCGCCCGCCTCCACCGTGCGGCCGTGCACCGCCTGGAGCAGCGCGGGCACGCCGTCCGCGACCACGTCGATCACCTTGAGCTTTCTCGCCTCCGAGGAAGACAGGCTCACCGCCTCGCGCACGGCGCGCTCGGCCCAGTCGGCGTTGCGGCCGCGCAGCTCGGCGAGGCCGCGGATGTAGGCGGCGGCGTCGTGGGTGACCTTGCGCATCATCGTGTCGCCCGCGGGCGCCGCGCCCTTCTTCGCGTCCTTCGCGGAGGGATCGGGCTTGTCGCCCCCGGAGGGCGCGCCGATCGCCACCGGCGAAGCGGCGCCGAGATTGGTGGCCGGCGCCATGGCGGCGATGTGGCTGGCGTAGAGGATGAAGGTGCCGGCGCTCGCGGCGCGCGCGCCCGACGGTCCGACCCAGGCGGCCACCGGCACCGGCGAGGCGAGGATGTCGCGGATGATGTCGCGCATCGAGGAATCCAGCCCGCCCGGGGTGTCGAGGCGCAGCACGACCAGCGGCGCGCCCTCCTTCGCCGCGCGCTCCAGGCCGCGGCCGACGAAATCGGCGGTCGCCGGGCCGATCGGGCCCTCGATGGCGACGAGCGCCACCGGCGCGCTGTGCGCGAGCGCCGGCGCGAGCAGGCAGGCAGCCGCCAGCAGGAAGCGCCGCGGGTCCATGCGCGCACTATAAACCCTTCGTCGTCGCTTAGAATCGCGACTTCTCCCGCGGATCCATGAAGCCCGAGCATCCCCCGGCCGACGCCATCGTCATTCGCGGCGCGCGCCAGAACAACCTCAAGAACCTGAGCCTCACGCTGCCGGCGAACGAGCTGATCGTCGTCACCGGCGTGTCGGGCTCGGGCAAGTCCTCGCTCGTCTTCGACACGCTGTACGCCGAGGGACAGCGCCGCTACGTGGAAACCTTCAGCCCGTATGCGCGCCAGTTCCTCGAGCGCATGGACAAGCCGCAGGTGGACGCGATCGAAGGCATCCCGCCGGCCATCGCCATCGACCAGACCAACCCGGTGCGCACCTCGCGCTCCACGGTCGGCACGATGACGGAGCTGAACGACCACCTGAAGCTGCTGTTCGCGCGCGCCGCGCAGCTGCACTGCCGCGGCTGCGGCAAGCCGGTGCGCCGCGACACGCCGCAGTCGATCTACGAGGCGCTCGCCGCGCGGACGGACACGCGCTTGCGCATCACCTTCCCGGTGCCGATCCCCAAGAGCTTCTCCGAGAAGGAGGTCGAGGAGCTGCTGCAGCGCCAGGGCTATACCAAGCTGCATGCGCGCTC
>DATFEJ010000113.1:0-4535 GCA_035251235.1 Burkholderiales bacterium | reverse complement strand
TCGAGCAGCGGGTGCGCGCCGACCCTCATCGCGCCTCGCCCATGCCGGCTTCGAGGCACGCGCGCAGGTTCGCCATGCCGCGGCGCACCCAGGACTTGACCGTGCCGAGGGGCTTTTGCAGGTGCGCGGCGAGCTCGCCGTGGCTCAAGCCATGCTCGTACGCGAGCACCAGCGATTGCCGTTCGAACGCCGCGAGCCGCCCGAGGCAGTCGCGCAGCCAGCGCGCGACGCTGCGCTGCTCGAAGTCCTCGTCCGCGCCCGGGGACCCGTCGACCAGGCGTTCCAGGCTGCCGTCGGGGTCGGCGTCGAGCGGTGCGTCGTGGTACGAATCGACGCGCGACACGTCGTGGCTCGCGCGCACGTCGACCGCGCGGTTGCGCACGATCGCCACCATCCAGGCGAGTGGCCGCGCCGCCAGGGGATCGAAGCTGCGCGCCGCGTCCCAGATGCGCGCGAACGCATCGTGCAGCACCTCTTCGGCCAGCTCGCGCCGCCTGACGATGCGCAGCGCGACGCCGAGCAGCATCGGCGCGGACGCCTCGTACAGGCGCCGGAACGCCTCGCCCGAGCCTTCGTCCCGCGCGGCGGCACGCAGCAGCAGTCCCCGGATGGCCTGATCGTCGAGCATTGCGCAGCGAGTCCTTCCAACGATACGTCCGAAGCGCTTGCCCGGATGCAGCGTGCGGTCGCTCGAATCGCCCGCCTTATAATTGCCCGCCTATTCCCGCCAGGGCAGGACATGCAAGCGCAATACCAGCCGCAGGTCGTCGAGCGCGAGGCCCAGGAATTCTGGGCTGCGAAGGGCGCGTTTCGCGCCGCCGAGGATCCGGGCAAGCCCAAGTTCTACTGCCTGTCCATGTTCCCCTATCCGTCGGGGAAACTGCACATGGGGCACGTGAGGAACTATACCATCGGCGACGTCCTCACCCGGCACTACCGCATGCGCGGCTGCAACGTGCTGCAGCCCATGGGCTGGGACGCCTTCGGCCTGCCCGCGGAGAACGCGGCCATGGCCAACAAGGTGCCGCCCGCGAAGTGGACCTACGACAACATCGCCTACATGAAGCGCCAGCTGCAGGCGCTGGGCTTCGCGCTCGACTGGGAGCGCGAGCTCGCCACCTGCCGGCCGGAGTACTACCGCTGGAACCAGTGGCTGTTCACGCGGCTGTTCAGGAAGGGCCTCGCCTACAAGAAGACCGGCGTCGTCAACTGGGACCCGGTCGACCAGACCGTGCTCGCCAACGAGCAGGTGATCGACGGCCGCGGCTGGCGCACCGGCGCGCTGGTGGAAAAGCGCGAGATCCCGATGTACTTCCTGCGCATCACCGCGTACGCCGAGGAGCTGCTCGGCGCGCTCGCGAGGATGGACGGCTGGCCCGAGCAGGTCAAGCTCATGCAGAAGAACTGGATCGGGCGCTCCGAGGGCGTGCGCATCGGCTTTCCCTACGAGCTGGCGGGCGAGAAGAAGACGCTGTGGGTGTTCACCACGCGCGCCGACACCCTGATGGGCGCGACCTTCATGGCGGTCGCCGCCGAGCACCCGATCGCCGCGCACGCGGCGCAGAACGATGCCCAGCTCGCCGCGTTCGTCGACGAATGCAAGCGCGGCGCGGTGATGGAGGCCGACCTCGCGCAGCTGGAGAAGAAGGGCATGCCGACGGGCCTTTTCTGCGCCAATCCGCTCACCGGCGAGAAGCTGCCGGTGTGGGTCGGCAACTACGTGCTGATGGGCTACGGCGAGGGCGCGGTGATGGGCGTGCCCGCGCACGACGAGCGCGACTACGCCTTCGCGCTCAAGTACGGGCTGCCGATCAAGTGCGTGATCCGGCATCCGGCGGGCGACGCGGTGCCCGAGCCCTGGCGGCCCGCCTTTGCCGAATACGGCACCTGCATCCACTCGGGCAAGTACGACGGCCTCGGCTATCAGCAGGCGGTGGATGCGATCGCCGCGGACCTGAAGGCGAAGGGCTTGGGCGAGAAGCAGGTGCAGTGGCGCCTCCGGGACTGGGGCATCTCGCGCCAGCGCTATTGGGGCTGCCCGGTGCCGATCGTGCACTGCCCGTCCTGCGGCGACGTGCCGGTGCCGGACGACCAGCTGCCGGTGGTGCTGCCCGAGGACCTGGTGCCCGACGGCACGGGCAACCCGCTTGCGAAGCTCCCGTCGTTCTACGAGACCCAGTGCCCTTCGTGCGGCAAGCCGGCCAAGCGCGAGACCGACACCATGGACACGTTCGTCGACTCGTCCTGGTACTTCGCGCGCTTCGCCTGCCCCGACAATGCGGGCGCGATGCTCGATGCGCGCGCCAAGTACTGGATGCCGGTCGACCAGTACATCGGCGGCATCGAGCACGCGATCCTGCACCTGCTGTACTCGCGCTTCTTCACGCGCGCCCTGAAGGCCGAAGGCCTGCTCGACGTGGACGAGCCGTTCACCAACCTGCTCACGCAGGGCATGGTGCTCGCCGAGTCGTATTACAGCGACGCGGGCGGCCGGCGCGAGTGGGTGAACCCGGCGGACGTCGAGGTGACGCGCGACGCGAAGGGCAAGATCGTGTCGGCCAGGGCGAGGGACGGCCGCGCGGTGGTGTACGACGGCATCGGCACCATGTCCAAGTCGAAGAACAACGGCGTCGACCCGCAGGCGCTGATCGACAAGTACGGCGCGGATACGGCGCGCTTCTACATCATCTTCGCCTCGCCGCCCACCAACACGCTGGAGTGGTCCGACGAGTCGGTCGAGGGCTCCTTCAGGTTCCTGAAGCGCGTGTGGGCCTACGCAGCGAAATTCCAGGCCGGCACCGCGGTCGCGGCCGACCCCAAGGCGCTGCGCCACGAGATCCACAATACCCTGCGCCAGGCGAACTACGACCTCGGCAAGCACCAGTTCAACACCGTGGCCTCGGCGGCGATGAAGATGCTCAACGCGCTCGAGAGGATCCCCGGACGCTCGCCCGAGAGCGAAGAGGGCCTGTCGATCCTGCTGCGGCTGCTCTCCCCCATCACCCCGCATGTCTGCCACAGCCTGTGGCGCGAGCTGGGCTTCGGCGAGGACGTGATGCGCGCCGCCTGGCCCGAGCCCGACCCGCAGGCGCTCAAGCAGGACGTCGTCGAGTACGTCCTGCAGATCAACGGCAAGACCCGCGGCACGCTCGCGGCGCCGCAGTCGGCCGATCGCGGCGCGCTGGAGGCCCTGGTCAAGGCGAGCGCGCCGGTGAAGCGCTACATCGAGGACAAGGTCATCAAGAAGATCATCATCGTCCCGGGGCGATTGATCAACGTCGTCGTGTGAGCCGAGCGAGCGCCCTGCTGCTGTGCCTCGCCCTCGCCGCCTGCGGCTTCCAGCTGCGCGGCGCGGCCAAGCTGCCCTTCGACACGCTGTACGTGCCCAACGCGACGAGCGGCATTGCGCTCGATCTCAAGCGCCACCTGCAGTCGGGCAGCGACACGCGCGTGGTGGACGACCCGAAGAACGCGCAGGCGCTGCTGCAGTTCACGGAAGAAACGCGCAGCAAGGAGATCCTGGCGCTCAACACCGCCGGCCGGGTGCGCGAGTACCGCCTGCTGTACCGCGTGAGCTTCCGCGTCGCCGACGGCAAGGGCGGCGAGTACCTGCCGAGCAACACGGTGACGATCGCGCGCGCCATCACCTACGACGACGCGGTGGCGCTGGCGAAGGAGACCGAGGAGCAGCTCATCTTCCGCGACATGCAGTCCGACATGGTGCAGCAGATCCTGCGGCGCATCGCCGCGGTGCAGGGCGCGCCGGCGGCGAACTGATGCTGCTGCGCGCCGAGCAGCTCGAGCCGCATCTGCAAAAGACGCTCGCGCCGCTCTACGTCATCCACGGCGACGAGCCGCTGCTCGCCCTGGAGGCGGCCGACGCGGTGCGCGCGGCCGCGCGCCGCAAGGGGCTCGCGGAGCGCGAGGTGTTCACGGTGGAGCGCGGCTTCGACTGGAGCGCGCTCGCGCACGCCGGCGCGAGCCGGTCGCTGTTTGGCGGCGGCAAGATCGTCGAGCTGCGCCTGCCCGGAGGCAAGCCCGGCACCCAGGGCGCGCAGGCGATCGTCGAGTACTGCGCGCGGCTCGACGCCGAGATGGTGACGCTCGTCAGCCTGCCGCGCCTGGACCGTGCCGGGCAGTCCTCGGCCTGGTTCGCGGCCCTCGCCGCCGCGGGCGTGGTGGTCGAGGTCTGGCCGGTCGAGCGCGCGCGCCTGCCGCAGTGGATCGCGGCGCGGCTCGCCCGCCAGGGCCAGAAGGCCCCGGCCGAGGTGCTCGAGTTCCTTGCCGAGCTCGTGGAAGGCAACCTGCTTGCCGCGCACCAGGAGGTGCTCAAGCTCGCGCTGCTCGCGCCGCCGGGCGGGCTGGCGATGGAGTCGGTCGAGGAAGCGGTGGCGTCGGTCGCGCGCTACGACCCCTACGCGGCGGCCGAGGCGCTGGTGGCGGGCGACCTGGCGCGCTACGCGCGCGTGCTCGAGGGCCTGCGCGGCGAGGGCGAGGCGCCGACCTTCGTGCTGTACGCCATCGCCGGCGCGCTG
>DATFEJ010000344.1:0-14913 GCA_035251235.1 Burkholderiales bacterium | reverse complement strand
TGCGCGCCATCGACGCCGACGACGCGCGCGGCGTGCGCCTGACGCTGACGCGCGCCGGGCGCGCGCTCTACCACGGCCTGATCCGCGCCGCCGCCGAGCGGAACGACGCCTTCCTCGATTGCCTGTCCGGGAAGGAGCGCGCCGCCTTCGATGCGGCGCTCGCCAAGCTCGCCGCGCGCGCGCGCGAGTTCATCGGGCGCGAGGACGCGCCGAAATGAAGACGCGCATCACCGAGCTGCTCGGCATACGCCATCCGCTCTTCCAGGCGGCGATGAGCTGGGCCTCCTCCAGCGCGCCGCTGGTCATCGCGGTGTCGAACGCGGGCGGCCTGGGGGTGATCGCCGCGGGCCCGATGCGCCCGGACGATTTCCGCAAGGCGCTCGCCGACATCAAGGCCGGCACCGGCCGGCCCTACGGCGTGAACATTCCGCTCACCAATCCGCGCGCGCCGGAGCTGCTCGACATCGCCTTCGAGGCGCGCATCCCGGTGATGGTGGCCTCGCAGGGCGGGCCGCGCGAGCACCTGGCGCGCTTTCGCGCCATCGGCACCAAGTGGCTGCACGTCGTCGCCTCCGTCGAGCACGCGAAGAAGGCCGAAGCCGCGGGGGTGGACGCGCTGGTGGTGGACGGCATGGAGGCGGGCGGCCATCCGCCGCCCTCCGAAGTGACGACGCTCGTCCTCGTGCGCCGCGTGGTGAGGGAAGTGAAGATCCCGGTGGTGGCGAGCGGCGGCGTGGCGGACGGCGCCGGCATCGCCGCGCTCCTTGCGCTGGGCGCCGACGCGGTGCAGCTGGGCACGCGCTTCATCGCCACCCCGGAGGCGAGCGTGCACGACAACTACAAGCGCGCGGTGATCGATGCGGACGTGGACGGCTCTACGCTGGTCGCGCGCGGGCGGCTGCCGATCCGGCAGCTGAAGAACGCGTTCTCGGCGAAGTTCGACGCCGCCGAGCGCGCCGGCGCGCCGCAGGCCGAGCTCGACGCCCTGTTCCAGTCCTCCAGCCTCAAGCGCGCGGCGCTCGAGGGCGACGTCGAATGGGGCAAGGTCGAGGCCGGCCAGTCCGCGGGGCTGGTGGACGAGATCCTGCCGGCGGCCGAGGTCGTGCGCCGGCTGGTGGCCGAGCTGGAAGAGGCGCGACAACGGCTGGCGGGACTCTAAATGGGGACTGTCCCTGTTAGTAACTTTGGCGCGGTGCGCGTGCTCATGCTCAATCGCCCCGAGAAGCGCAATGCGCTCAACACCGCGTTGACGCAGGCGCTGCTCGATGCGCTGCGCGCGGCGGACGCCGACGAGTCTGTCGCCTGCGTGGTGCTGACCGGCGCGGGGCAGGGATTCTGCGCGGGCGCGGATCTCGCCGAGTTCAAGGACCTTACGCCCGAGAATCAGCACCTGGTCGAGGCGCGCGCCGAGCTCACCATGCAGCTGCACCTCGCCATGCCAAAGATGGCCAAGCCCGTGGTCACGGCGATCAACGGCGCGGCGATGGGCGGCGGCGCGGGCCTTGCCGTCGCCGGCGATCTCGCCGTCATGGCCGAGGACGCGACGCTCGGCTATCCGGAAACGCGCCACGGCATCGTCGCGGCGATCGTCATGGCGAACCTCGTGCGCCAGGCCGGCCGCAAGGCCGCCTTCGAGCTGGTGGCGCTCGGCGAGCCGGTGGACGCGGCACGCGCGCTCGCGCTGGGACTGGTGAATCGCGTCGTGCCGCGCGCCAGGCTCATGGACGAGGCGCTCGCCCTCGCGGCGAAGCTTGCCGCCGTGAGCCGGCCGGCGATGCAGCTCACCAAGCAGCTCTTCCACGAGGCGGCCGACCTGCCGCTCGCGCAAGCGCTCGAGCGCGGGCGCGAGGCCAACAAGAGGATGCGCGCCTTTCGCAGGCCATGAGCCATGGGCGTTGCCTACGCACTCCTGGCGATGCTGTCCTTCGCCACCAACATCCTCATCACGCGCTACGCGGTGGCGCGCCTGTCGGTGGAGGCGGGATTCTTCGTCGTGCTCGCCACGAACGTGCTGTTTCCCGCGGCGCTGTTCGCCGTGGAGCTGGGGGTGCGCGCCGCGCCCTACACCTGGAACTGGAAGGGCGCGGGGCTCTTTGCCATCGGCGGCGTGATCGGCACCTTCCTCGGCCGGCGCTTCCTGTTCGACACGGTGAAGCTGCTCGGCCCCTCGCGCGCCAGCGTGTTCCACTCGACCGCGCCCGCGTTCGCGCTCATCGGCGCCTGGCTGCTCGCCGGCGAGATCCTCGGCCCTTACGAGATCGCGCTGATGGCGGTGGTGTGGGTGGGCCTGTGGCTCACGCAGCCGCGCGCGGGCTCCGTGCATGCGCCCACGAAGCAGGTGCTGCGCAAGGGGCTGGTGGCCGGCCTGCTCACGGTCGCCGGCTTCGGCTTCGGCAACGTGCTGCGCGGCATCGCCATGCGCAACTGGGACGAGGCGGCGCTTGGCACCGTGATCGCCTCGCTCGCCGCGCTCGCCTGCCAGTTCGCCGTGACGCGCCAGTGGGCGTCGATCGGCGCGCAGCTGCGCCGCGCCGACCGCACGGCGGTGCTGCTCTACATCGGCTGCGGGGTGTTCACCTCGCTCGGCTCGATCTTCGTCTCGCTCGCCATGACGCGCATCGAGATCGCGCTCGCCGTGCTGGTGGTGCACACCACGCCGCTCGTCATCTTCCCGGTGAGCGTGTGGCTCCTGAAGAACCGCGAGGAGCTGAGCGCGCGCACCGTGCTCGGGGCGCTGCTCGTCCTCGGCGGCATCGCCTTCCTGGCGTTCCGGTGACATGAAGCCGCTCCAGCACCTGACGATCCTCGACCTGTCGCGCGTGCTGGCCTGCCCGTTCGCCAGCATGGTCCTCGCCGAGCTCGGCGCGACGGTGATCAAGGTCGAGCAGCCCGGCGCGGGCGACGAGACGCGCGGCTTCGAGCCGCAGCTGGCAGCCGACAGCGCCTACTTCTTCGCCTGCAACCGCTCCAAGGCCTCGATCACCGTCAACCTGCGCAGCGACGGCGGGCGGCGCATCATCCGCGAGCTCGCGCAGCAGGCCGACGTCTTCGTCGAGAACTTCCCGGTGGGCACGCTCGGCCGCCAGGGCCTGGATTTCGCGGCGCTCTCGGCGCTCAACCCGCGGCTGGTCTACCTCTCCTGCACGGGATTCGGCCAGAGCGGCCCTTATGCGCAGAAGAAGGGCTACGACACGGTGTTCCAGGCGATGGGCGGGCTGATGAGCCTCACGGGCGAGAAGGGCGGCGGGCCGGTCAAGCCCGGGCTGCCGGTCGCCGATCTCAGCTCGGGACTGTGGGTGGCGATCGCCATCCTTGCCGCGCTCGCCGGCCGCGAGCAGACGGGCCGCGGCGCCTATGTCGACTTCTCCATGCTCGACGGGCAGGTGAGCCTGCTTACGCTCGCCGCGGCGCGCTACTTCGCGCTCGGCGAGGTGCCGCCACGCCTTGGCACCGAGCACCCGGGCCGCGTGCCCTCGGCCACCTTCCGCTGCGCCGACGGCAAGTACGCGCACATCACCGCGAGCGACCAGCACTGGGCGCCGCTGTGCGCGGCGCTGCAATTGGGGACTGTCCCCATTTACGCGACCAACGCCGGGCGCGTAGCGCATCGCGAGGAGGTCATGCACATGCTTACCGAGGCGGTGGCGAAGCTCACGCGCGCGGAGCTCGTCGCCCGGCTCGACGCGGCCGACGTGCCCGTGGGCCCGGTGAACGACGTCGCCGAGGTGCTCGCCGACCCGCAGGTGCGCGCGCGCGCCATGGTGGGCAGCTTCGACTACCCGGGCGTGGGCGAATTCAAGGCGCTCGCGCTGCCCTACAAGTTCCTCGGCTGGGACGATCCGCAGATCGGCCGCCCGCCCGCGCTGGGCGAGCACACCGAGGCCGTGCTCAAGGAGCGCTTGGGCTACAGCGACGAGCGCATCGCCGCCTTGCGGCAGGAGAAGGCGATTTGACCCTCCGTGTCCAGACCACGGGCGGCGTGGCGACGATCACTCTCAACCGGCCGGAGAGCCGCAACGCGCTCAACCTCGCCATGTGCGAGGACCTGCGCGCGGCGGCGCAGGGGCTCGAGGCATCGGTGCAACTCGCCTTCGTGCGCGCCGCGGGGCCCGTGTTCTGCGCGGGCGCCGACTTGAAGGAGCGCCAGGGCATGAGCCCGGCGCAGGTGCGCGAGCGGCGCATGAAGGCCTTCGCCGCCTACGCGGCGCTCGAGGCGCTGCCCATGCCGGCGATCGCCGTGGTCGAAGGCCCGGCGGTGGGTTCGGGCTGCGAGATCGCGGCGGCTTGCGACTTCATCGTCGCCACGCCCGCAGCCTCGTTCCGCATCCCGGAAGCGCGGCGCGGCACGATAGGGGCGACCCAGCGACTGCCGCGCATCCTCGGCAAGCGCCTGGCGAAAGACCTGATGTTCACCGGACGCACGCTGAGCGCGGACGAGGCCGAGCGCCACGGGCTGGTCAGCCGCCTCGTCGCGCCGGAGCGGCTCGAAGCCGCGCTCGCCGAAATCGCGCAGACGATCCTCGAGGCACCGGCGGGCGCGCTGCGACTCGCCAAGCGCACGATCGACCGTGGCGTGGAGCGCGATCCGCAGGGCGCGCTCGACGCCGAGCTCGCCGCGATCGAGGAGCAGCTCGCCACCGGGGACTGGATGGGCCGGCGGTGAGCGACTGGACGCCGCGCACGCTCGGGGAGTTTCTCGCGGCGGCGCCGCGGAACGCCGAAGCGCTGGTCACGCCTACGCGCCGGCTCGCCTACGGTGAGCTGCGCGAGTCCGCGCTGCGCGTCGCGCGCGCCATGCAGGCCCTCGGCCTGAAGAAGGGCGACCACGCTGCCATCCTCATGGGCAACGACGAGGTCTGGCTCGCCCTGTTCTACGGCGCGGCGCTCGCCGGCGTGGTCACCGTGCCGGTCAACACGCGCTTCAAGGCCGCCGAGCTCGAGTTCTGCCTGCGCCAGGCCGACTGCAAGGCGATCTTCCTCGCGCCGAAATTCCTGAACAACGACTACGCGGCGATGCTGCAGGAGATCCGCGCGCCGAAGCTCAGGCACCGGATCGTTCTCGGCGCGGCATCGTGGCGCAAGTTCGCCGCGGGCGATCTTGGGCAGAACATTCAGCCGAGGGTCAAGCCGGACGACCTGCTGCTCATCCAGTTCACCTCCGGCACCACGGCGTACCCCAAGGGCGTGATGCTCTCGCACGACAGCATGCTGAGGAACGCCTGGGCGGCGGGCGAGCGCATCGGCATCCGGTCGGAGGACCGCTACTTCAACTGCCGGCCGTTCTTCCACGTCGGGGGCTCGACGCTCTCGGCGCTGATGGCGCTCGTGCACGGGGCGTGCCTCGTCACGCTGCCGACCTTCGAGGCGGGCGCGGCGCTCGCCATGATGGAAGCCGAGCGCTGCACGCTCACCTCGGGCAACGACACCATTTTCCAGTTGCTCATGGGCCACGCGGACTTCCCGAAGCGCAGGCTCGCTTTGCGTGGTGGTTGGGCGGCGGCGGGCGCCGAAACCATGCGCCGCATCATCGACGTGCTCGGCGCGAAGCACGTCTGCGCGGCGTACGGCCTTTCGGAAGCCTCGCCCAACGTCGTCATGAGCGACTGGCGCGACGACGAGGCGCTGCGCGTGCAGGGCCTCGCCACGCCGCTCCCGGGCCTGCACCTGCGCACCGTGGACGGCGAGATCCAGGTGCGCGGCTGGAGCGTGATGCGCGGCTACTACAACGATCCGCAGGCGACGGCGCGGGCCTTCACCGCCGACGGCTTTCTGCGCACCGGGGACCTGGGCGAGCTGCATCCCGGCGGGCGGTTGAAGATGATCGGCCGCCTGAAGGACGTGTTCCGCGTAGGCGGCGAGAACGTTGCGCCCGCGGAAGTGGAGGAGGTGCTGCTCGCGCACCCCGCGGTCGCGGTGGCGCAGGTAGTCGGCGTGCCGCATGCGCGCCTGGGCGAAGTGCCGTGCGCCTACGTGTCCCTGAAATCGGGGGAATCGGTGACGGAAACAGCGCTCATCGCCTGGGTGAAGGAACGCGCGGCCAACTTCCGCGTGCCGCGCTACCTGAAGATCGTGCCCGACTTCGAGGCGATCGGCATGACGGCGAGCGGCAAGGTGCAGAAAGGCCGCCTGCGCGAGCACGCCATGCGCGAGTTCAAGCTCGGATGAGCGGCGCGCGCGCCCAGGCGTTCGCGCTGCTCGCGCTCGCCATGCTGTTCTGGGCGGGCAACTGGGTGATCGGCCGCGCGCTGCGCGAGGCGATGGAGCCGTTCACCCTCAACTTCGCGCGCTGGGCGATCGCCACGCTGATCCTCGCGCCCTTCACGCTGCCGTCGCTCGCCGCGCAATGGCCGCTGATCCGCCGGCACTGGCGCATCCTGCTCCTGCTCGCGCTCACCGGCGTGTCCGTGTTCCACGCGCTGGTGTACCTGGGGCTGCGCTCGACCACCACCGTGAACGGGGTCCTGCTCAACTCCTCGCTGCCGCTCTTCATCCTCGCCTGCTCCTGGATCCTGGAGCGCGAGCGCGCCACGGCGCGCCAGCTCGGCGGGCTCGCGCTCTCGCTCGCCGGCATCCTGGTCATCCTGTCGCGCGGCGAGCCGGCGAGCCTGCTCGCGCTCGAAGTGCACGCGGGCGACGCCTGGGTCCTCCTGGCGATGCCGGTGTGGGGCCTGTACTCGGTGCTGCTCAAGCGCCGGCCGGCCGGGCTGGGCGGACTCGGCTTCCTGTTCGTGATCTCGGCGCTCGGCACGCTGCTGCTCGTGCCGGCGGCGGTGCTCGCGCCGCCGCGCTGGCCGGGGACCGAGGCGGCGCTCGGCATCGCCTACATCGCCGTGTTCGCCTCGATCCTCGCCTTCATCTGCTGGAACCGCGGCGTGGCCATCGTCGGCGCCAATGTCGCCGGCGTCACGCTGCACCTGCTGCCGCTGTTCGGCACCGCGCTCGCGATCCTGTTCCTCGACGAGGCGTTCCGGCCGTTCCACGCCGTGGGCTTCGCCACCATCCTCGCCGGCGTGATCGTCGCCACGCGCCGGGCCTGATGCCCGGCCGCGCGATCCTGCTGCTCTCGCTCGCGGCGTTCGCCAGCGCCGCTGCGCTGCGCGGCACCGATCCGCTGCTGCCGCTCATCGCCGCGCAGTTCGGCACCACCCCGGGCGGCGCCTCCGCGGTCATCACCGGCTTCGCCGTGGCCTACGGCCTGCTGCAGCTGGTCAACGGACCCGTTGCCGACCGCATCGGCAAGTACCGCATGGTGTTCTGGGTGACCGCCATCTCGGCGCTCGGCAACCTCGCGTGCGCGCTCGCGCCCTCGCTCGGCACGCTGGTCGCGGCGCGCTTCGCCACCGGCGCCACGGTCGGCGCCATCGTGCCGCTCGCCATGGCCTGGATCGGCGACGCCGTGCCCTACGAGAAGCGCCAGCCGGTGCTGGCGCGCTTTCTCATCGGGCACATGCTCGGCGTCGCCTTCGCCACGGCCGCCGCCGGCCTGCTCGGCGAGCGGCTCGGCTGGCGCGCGATGTTCGTGCTCCTCACGGTGCTCTACGCCGGCACGGCGCTGCTGCTCTATCTCGAATTGCGCGGCAACCCGCAGACGCACGCGCGGACCGGCCAGCGCACCTCGCTCGGCGAGGCCTTCCGGCGCATGGCCGCGCTCACGCGCCTGCCCTGGGTGCGCGTCATCCTCGCCACCGTGTTCATCGAAGGCGGGCTGTTCTACGGCGCGCTCGCGTTCGTCGCGCTCGAGCTGCACCTGCGCTTTGGCCTGAGCCTGGGCGCGGCCGGCACCACGGTGGCCGCGTTCTCGCTCGGCGCGCTCGCCTATGGCACCAGCGCGGGGCCCGTGGTGACGCGCCTGGGCGAGCGCGGGCTGGTGCTGGGCGGCGGCCTGCTCATCGCGCTCGGCTTTCTCGGGCTGGCGGCGGCGCCCGCCGCAGGATGGGCGTTGCCCTGCATGGTGGTCCTCGGCGCGGGCATCTACATGTTCCACAACACCCTGCAGGTGCATGCGACGCAGATGGCGCCCGAGGCGCGCGGCGGCGCGCTCGCGCTCTTTGCCTGCAGCCTGTTCATGGGGCAGTCGGCCGGCGTGTGGCTCGCCTCGCACGCGGTGGACGCGGCCGGCGGCCGGCCGGTGTTTCTCGCCGCGGCGGCGGGGCTCTTGCTGCTCGCGCTGGATTTCCGGCGGCGCCTCGCTAGACTGCGGCGGCGGGGATGAAGCCGTTCACCTACACCGGGTTGCCGCTGCGCGTCGTGTTCGGCGCGGGCACCGTTTCGCGGCTGGCCGCCGAAGTGGACGCGCTCGGCGCCAGGCGCGCGCTCGTGCTGTCGACGCCGGGCCGCGCGGCGCAAGCGCGCCAGCTCACGCAATCGCTCGGCGGGCGCTTCGCCGGCCTCTACGGCCAGGCGGTGATGCACGTGCCGGTGGAGGTCGCCGAGGACGCGCGCCGCGTCGCGCAGGAGCTGGGCGCGGACTGCTGCGTCGCTATCGGCGGCGGCTCGACCATCGGCCTGGGCAAGGCCATCGCGCTCACTTCCGGCATGCCGGTGCTCGCCGTGCCGACGACCTACTCGGGCTCCGAGATGACGCCGATCCAGGGCTTCACCGAGGGCGGCCTCAAGCGCACGCAGCGCGATCCGCGCATGCTGCCGAAGACCGTGATCTACGATGCCGCGCTGACGCTCGGGCTGCCGCCGGCGACCTCCGCGGCGAGCGGCATGAATGCCATCGCGCACTGCGTAGAGGCGCTCTATGCGCAGGATGCCAATCCGGTCGTCTCGCTCATGGCGGAGGAGGGCATCCGGGCGCTCGCCGCCGCGTTGCCCGTGCTCGCGCGCGAGCCGGCGAACCTGGAGGCGAGGAGCGACGCGCTGTACGGCGCCTGGCTCGCCGGCATTTCCCTCGGCTCGGCCGGCATGGGCTTGCACCACAAGCTCTGCCACACGCTGGGCGGCACCTGGAACCTGCCGCACGCCGAGACGCACGCCATCATCCTGCCGCACGCGGCGCGCTATAACCGCGATGCGGCGCCCGAGGCCATGGCGCGCATCGCGCGTGCGCTCGGCGCGCGGGATGCGCCCGCGGCGCTCTACGACCTCGAGGTGAAGCTCGGTCTCAAGATGCGGCTGGCCGACCTCGGCATGCCCGAAGCGGACCTGGAGCGCGCGGCACGCATCGCCAGCGAATCGCCCTATCCGAACCCGGCGCCGGTGAGGTACGAGGGCCTGGTGACGCTGCTGCGCGCAGCGCACGCCGGGCTCCGGCCTGCGTAGGGGACAGTCCCTATTTTTCTCATCTGCAGATGAGAAAAATAGGGACTGTCCCCAATTAGAGCGCCAGCTCGATCCTGAGCAGCCGCGCGTCTTGCGGGTGGAAGCGCACGCGGAAGCCGTGCTGCTCGACGAAGCCGAGCATGGCCTGGTTCCAGGCGAGCACCTCGCCGTCCAGGCGCCGCAGGCCATCGGCGCGCGCGCGCGCGAGCAGCGCATCGAGCAGCCGCTTGCCGACGCCGCGCCGGCGCCAGCCGTCGGCCACGGCGATGGCGAACTCGGCGCCTTCGCCTGCGCGCACGTAGCGCGCCTCGCCGACCACCTCGCGGCCCTCGAAGGCGGCGAGCGCCACGTGCGTGCGCGGATCGCCCTCGACCAGCAGCTTGAGCAGCGCCGGCGAGACTTCCTTCACGACGTACTGGAAGCGCTCGTAGCGCGCGGCGGGCGACAGGCCTTCGACGAAGGCGCGGAAGGCCGCGGCGTCCTGCACCTGCAAGGGCCGGATCACGACCACGGCATCTCCGCCCGGCGCACCGCGGTGCGGATCCTGTCGCGCTCCAGCCCGATGTCGCGCAGCGTCTCGTCGCTCAGGCGCTCGAGCTGGCGGATGGCCGCCGCGCGGCTGCGCGCGTTCACGTAGCGGGTGAGCGCGGCCCGCAGGTGCTGGCGCGCGCCGCCCAGCAGGGCGCCCAGGCCGTCGGCCAGCGAAAGGCGCAGGCTGGCGGCGGCGCTCACGACCGGCCCCCGTGCACGGCCGAGCGGATCTGGCTGCGGTGCAGCCCGATGTCGCGCAGGGTGCGGTCGCTCAGGCTCTCGAGCGCACGGATGGCCGAGGCGCGCGCGCGCGCCTCGCGCAGCGCGTCGAGCGCGCCGAGGGCGCCGTGCCAGGCGCCGGCGAAGACCTCGGCCAGCGCCTCGGTCCAGGGATAGGAGATTCTCTGTGCTGCGTTCATGGCTGCCTCCAACGAGTCAATGTGGCGCCACAGTAGGCCCGGGCGGTATTCGGCCCATGTCGGTCTGGAAACAGTTTGTTGCCGCGATGTACACTGCGGCCCATGCCGGCCGAGCGCATCCTCATCGTGGACGACGACCGCAGCGTGCGCGACTCCCTCGCCGAGTACCTGCAGGAGCACGGCTACGACGTGGCGCTCGCCGAAGGGGGCGAGGCGATGCGCAGGACGCTGGCCGCGGGCGTGCCGGACGTGGTGCTGCTCGACCTGAACATGCCGGGCGAGGACGGACTGTCGCTCGCCCGCTGGCTGCGCGCCAACCACGACGTGGCCATCATCATGGTTACCGGGGCGGGCGAGGTGGTGGACCGGGTGATCGGCCTGGAAGTGGGCGCCGACGACTACCTGGCCAAGCCCTTCGACCCGCGCGAGCTGCGCGCGCGCCTGAAGAGCGTGCTGCGCCGCACTCGCGGCGGCGCGGCCAGGCCGGCGGGCAAGCGCGTCAAGGTGGGTCGCTGCACGCTGGACCTGCAGACCCACCAGCTGATCGACGCCAAGGGCGAGGACCTGCCGCTCACCGGCATGGAGTTCGACCTGCTGCGCGTGTTCGTGGAGCGCCCCAACCAGGTGCTGTCGCGCGACCAGCTGCTCACCCACACGCGCAACCGCGAATGGGAGCCGTTCGACCGCTCGATCGACATCCGCATCGCGCGCCTGCGCAAGAAGATCGAGGCCGATCCGGAGAAGCCCAAGACGCTCAAGACCGTGCGCGGCGCCGGCTATATCTTCATCCCCGGCGACTGACGCCCGCTCGGCCCTTTGTAACCGGCGTGTTTCGAAGGTTGCCCGCCGGTAACAGGCGCCCGGGCCGCGGCGCGCGCCGCTAGACTTCCGCCATGTCCGACCGGTCCGGGTCCACGGAGGCGTTCCGCCAGGCGGCGCTGGCCGTCTCCACCGCCGAAGGCGAGCACGTCTTCGAGCAGCTGATCACGTCGCTGGCGCGCATCCTCGGGGTCGAGTTCGCGCTGATTTCCGTGTACGTCGAGCCGCAGCGCACGATGCTGCGCACGCTGGCCACGTTCTACGACGGCAGGCTGGCGAAGAACATCGAGTACCCGGTGGCCGGCACGCCCTGCGAGCAGGCGATCGGCCGCGCCTTCGGCTACTTCCCGAAGGGCGTGGCGCGGCACTTCCCGCGCGACGGCGTCATCACCCGCAACGGCATCGAGGGCTACGCGGCCACCACCCTGCACGACACCGACGGCACGCCCATCGGCGCGCTGACGGTCATGTCGCGAAGCGAGATCACCGACGCCGCCCTGACCGAGGCGATGCTCAACATCTTCGCGGCGCGCGTGTCGGCCGAGATCGGCCGGCGCCGCTCGGCGGCCAGCTACCGCGCGGTGTTCGAGAACGCCGAGACCGCCATCTTCCTGCACGACCTGGACAGCGGCGCGATCGTCGACGCCAACCCGCGCGCCTGCCGCACGTACGGCTACGGCCTGGAGGAGCTCAAGCGCCTGTCGGTGGACGAGCTCTCCTCGGGCATCCCGCCCTATACCGGCGAGGAGGCGCGGCGCCATTTCGACCGCGCGCGCGCCGGCGAGCTGGTGCGCGGCGAGTGGCAGCGGCGCAACAAGGACGGCAGCCTGCACTGGGACGAGGTGACGCTCAAGCGCGTCGAGATCGGCGGGCGGCCGCACATCCTGGCCGCCACCCGCGAGATCACCGAGCGCAAGCTCGCCGAGCAGGCGCTGCGCGCGAGCGAGGAGCAGTACCGGGCGATCTTCAATGCCAGCACCGACTCGCTGACGCTGCGCGACGCGCAATTCCGCATCGTCGACGTCAACGCCGCCTACGAGCGCATGAGCGGCCTCGCGCGCGAGGAGGTGCTGGGCGCCACCGAGCTGACCATGGAACTGCTGGAGGTGCGCGACTGGCGCCACGAGGTGCACGACCGCGCGCTCGCCGGGGAGGCGGTGCGCGTCGAGTCGGATGCCGTGCGGCGCGACGGCAAGCGCTTTCGCCTCGAGGTGCTGGTGCTGCCGATGCAGTACGGCGGCGCGCCGCACGCGCTGTACGTCGCGCGCGACATCACCGAGCGCAAGCTGGCCGACGAGGCGCTGCGCGCGAGCGAGGCGCAGTACCGGGCGATCTTCAACGCCACGGCGGATGCCCTGGCGCTGCGCGACGCCGAGTTCCGCATCGTCGACGTGAACGCGGCCTACGAAGCGATGACCGGCCGGCGGCGCGCGGACGCCATCGGGCAGGTGGGCCTGACGATCAGCGACGGCCCCGGGGTGGACCGGCGCGCGCTGCACGAGCGCGCGCTCGCCGGCGAGCCGGTGCGCATCGAGACCGAGGGGCAGCGGCCCGACGGCACGCCGCTGGTGCTCGAGGTGCGCGGCGTGCCGGTGACCCATCGCGGCAAGCCGCACGTGCTGTACATCGGCCGCGACATCACGGCGCGCAAGGCGGCGGAAGGCGCCCTGCTGGCGAGCGAGGAGCAGTACCGGGCCATCTTCAACGCCACCGCCGACGCCCTGGTGCTGCGCGACGCGCAATTCCGCATCGTCGACGTCAACGCCGCCTACGAGGTGATGAGCGGCAAGCGGCGCGAGGAGGTGGCCGGGCTCACCGACCTGACGCTGACGCGCAACGCGCGCATCGTCGACCGGCGCGCGCTGCACGAGCACGCGCTCGCCGGCAAGCCCGTGTTCTTCGAGGCCGACGGCTGGCGCGAGGACGGCTCGCCCTTCGTGCTCGAAGTGCGTGGCGTGCCGATCAGCTACCGGGGCGAGCCGCACGTGCTGTACATCGGCCGCGACGTCACCGAGGCGAAGCTCGCCGAGCGCGCCCTGCGCGCGAGCGAGGAGCAGTACCGCGCGATCTTCAACGCCGCCGCGGACGCCTTCATGCTGCGTGACGCCGACTACCGGGTCGTCGAGATCAACCCGGCTTACGAAGCGCTGAGCGGCCTGAAGCGCGAGCAGGTGATCGGCGCGACGCACGCGGTCCTCGGCCTCGCCGACCACGAGGCGCAGCGCATGGAGCTGCACCGGCGCGCGCTGAACGGCGAGAGCCTGAGCCTGGAGCTCGACTCCCAGCGGCGCGACGGCTCGCGCGTTCCCATGGAGCTGCAGATCGTGCCCATGCAGTACCGCGGCGCGCCGCACGTGCTGTACGTGGCGCGCAACATCGCCGAGCGCCGCGCGGCGGAGGAAGCGCTGCGCGCCGGCTGGGAGCAGTACCGGGCGATCTTCGATGCCACCACCGACTCGCACGTGCTGCGCGACGCCGAGTTCCGCATCGTCGACGTCAACCCGGCCTACGAGGCGATGAGCGGGCGCACGCGCGCCGAGGTGCTCGGCCGCCGGGACGTGACCATGAGCGACCCGGAAATGACGGCGCGCATCCAGGCGCTGCACCATCGCGCGCTCGCCGGCGAGCAGGTGCGCTGGGAGGCGGCGGCGCGGCGCAAGAGCGGGGAGGCGTTCCACATCGAGGTGCGCGGCGTGCCGATCCAGCACCAGGGGCAGCCGCACGTGCTGTACATCGGCCGCGACGTGACCGAGACCAAGGCCGCGGAGCGCGAGCTGCGCGCGAGCGAGGAGCAGTACCGCGCGATCTTCAACGCCTCGTTCGACGGCATGATCATCCGCACGCTGGAGGGCGAGATCGTCGACGTCAACCCGGCGCTGCTCGCCATGTACGGCTATCAGCGCGAGGAGCTGATCGGCCAGACCTTCGGCCCGATCATCTCGGGCAAGCGCGTCGAGGGCTTCCGCCAGTACCTGGCGGAAGTGGCGGCCGGGCGGCCGTACCGCACCGAGAGCCGGGTGCCGCGCAAGGACGGCAGCGCGGTGTACATCGAGGTGCTCGGCTCGCCGGTCACCTACCGCGGCAAGCCGCACGTGCTGTCGGTGGTGCGCGACATCAGCGAGCGCCGCACGCGCGAGGCCGAGCGCGCGCAGCTCGAGGCGCAGCTCCGGCAGGCGCAGAAGATGGAGGCCATCGGGCAGCTCACGGGGGGCATCGCGCACGACTTCAACAACATCCTGCAGGGCATCCTGGGCAACCTGGTGCTCGCCGAGGAGCGTCAGTCCGAGCTCGCCGACCCGAAGCTCGGGCGCTACCTCGAGCGCGCGCGTGCGGCTTCGCAGCGCGCGCGCGACCTCATCCAGCAGATGCTCACCTTCAGCCGCGGCAGGAGCGGCGAGCGCCGCCCCGTGGTGCCGGGCACGCTGCTCACGGACGCCACGCGCCTGCTGCGCCCGACGCTGCCGGCGACCATCGAGCTGAGCGTCGAGCTGGCCGACGACGCCCCGGCGGCGCTGCTCGATCCGGTGCAGTTCGAGCAGGTGCTGCTCAACCTGTGCATCAACGCGCGCGACGCGATGGCCGGAACGGGGCGCCTCGCGCTCGCGGCGCGCACGGTCGAGCACCGCGGCGCGCTGTGCGCCTCCTGCCGCCAGCGCGTGGACGGTCGTTTCCTGGAGATCGCGGTGCGCGACAGCGGGCCCGGCATCCCGGCCGAGGTGCGCGAGCGCATGTTCGATCCGTTCTACTCCACCAAGGAGGTGGGCAAGGGCAGCGGCATGGGGCTCGCCATGGTGCACGGCATCGTGCACCAGCACGGCGGCCACGTGCTGGTGGACAGCGCGCCGGGCGGCGGCGCGGTGTTCCGCGTGCTCATTCC
>DATFEJ010000339.1:0-2714 GCA_035251235.1 Burkholderiales bacterium | reverse complement strand
GCGGCGCGAACTTCAGGCGCCGGGCGACTTCCTCCAGGCCGAGCCCGGCGGCTTCGCGCGCCATGCGCAGCGTCGTGCCGACCGGCGGCTCGGCCGCATCCGGCCGCTCGCCGGCGGCGGCTGGGAGCTCAGTCATACTTGCCGCTTTGCAGGGCCTGGTACTCCGGCGAATCCGGAAACCGCCGGCGCAGCTGATTGGCGTAGGACAGCTCGCTGGCGCGCTGGCCGAGGCGGCGCTCGATGCGCACCCCGAGCCAGAGGGACTCCGCGCTGGGCGCCGCCACCGCCGCATGGCGCGTCAGCGCCGCTCGCGCGTCGTGGTAGCGGGACTGGCGGTAGCGCAGCTGCGCCAGCTGCAGCATGGCGATCGGCAGGTTGGGCTCGAGACGCAGCGCGCGCTCGAGATTGAGCTCCGCCTCCTTCAGGTCGCCCGCGCGCAGCGCGCAGGTGCCGGCCGCGGCATAGGTGCGCCCGGGCGTGGCGTACAGCGGATTGTCCAGCGCACGGCGGAAATAGCGCCGTGAATCGCCGGCGCGCCCGATCTGGCACAGGAACCAGCCGAAGTTGTGATTGATGTCCGGGTCCTCCGGCGCGTAGGCGAGCGCGCGCTCGAAGGCCTGCTCGGCGAGCGCGTTCTCGCGCAGCTCCATGTACACCAGGCCGAGCACGCCGTGCGCGGAGGCGTAGGTCGCATCGGCGGCGACCGCGGTGCGCGCCTCCTCGAGCGCGATGTTCATGCTGCCGCGCGAGTAGTACAGGACGGCGAGGTCCGCATGCACGCGCGCGCGATTGCGCGGCGAGGTCGGATCGCCGACGATGGTGCCGGTGTTCGCGACCGGGCCGGACACTTCGGGCTGGCCCGCGCAGCCCGCGGCCAGCAGCAGGATGCACCACGCCGCGCGCCTCATGCCTGCGCCTCCGCGATGCGCAGCGTCCGGCTGCGGCGGGTGCGGTCGGCGACCTGCCCCGCGAGCTGCCCGCAGGCCGCGTCGATGGCGTCGCCGCGGGTCTTGCGCGTGGTGACGATCGCGCCCTTGTGCTGCAGGATCTCGGCGAAGCGCCGGATGCGCTCCGGCGGCGAGCGCCGGAAGCCGGACGCGGGAAACGGATTGAACGGGATCAGGTTGAACTTGCAGCTCACGCGCTGCGCGAGGCGCGCGAGCGCCCGCGCCTCCGCGTCGCCGTCGTTGACGCCTTCCAGCATCACGTACTCGAAGGTGATGAAGTCGCGCGGCGCCTTCTCCAGGTAGCGCCGGCAGGCCTTGAGCAGCTCGGCGATCGGATACTTGCGGTTCACCGGCACCAGGCGCTCGCGCAGCGCGTCATCGGGCGCGTGCAGCGAGACGGCGAGCGCCACCGGGCACTCGTCGCGCAGCCGGTCCATGCCGGGGATCACGCCGGAGGTCGATACCGTGACGCGGCGGCGCGACAGGCCGTAGGCGTTGTCGTCCAGCATCAGGCGCAGCGCGGGGATGACGTGGTCCAGGTTGAGCAGCGGCTCCCCCATGCCCATCAGCACGACGTTGGTGACCGGGCGCTCGCCGCCCAGCAGCCGGTTGGCGAGCCACAGCTGCCCGATGATCTCGGCGGTGCTGAGGTTGCGGTTGAAGCCCTGCTTGCCCGTGGAGCAGAAGGCGCAATCGAGCACGCAACCCGCCTGGCTCGAGACACACAGCGTGCCGCGCCCCGTCTCCGGGATGAACACGCTGTCCACGGCGTTCGCGCCATCCACCTTGAGCAGCCACTTGCGCGTGCCGTCGGCCGAGGTGCTGTCGCCCACCACGCGCGGCGCCTGCACGCAGGCCGCCGCCGCGAGCTTGGCGCGCAAGTCCTTGGCGAGGTCGCTCATGCGCGCGAAATCGTCCTCGCGCCGCTGGTGCACCCAGCGCAGCACCTGCCGCGCGCGGAACGGCTTCTCGCCCAGGGTGGCGAAGAAGGCGGCGAGCGCCGCGGCGTCGAGGTCCAGGAGATTGGTGCGCATGCGCTAGCGCGAAAATACCTCGCAGGCGGGGAAGAAATACGCGATCTCGACGCGCGCCGTTTCCGGCGCATCCGAGCCGTGCACCGCGTTGGCGTCGATCGAGTCGGCGAAGTCCGCGCGGATCGTGCCCTTGGCCGCCTTCTTCGGATCGGTCGCGCCCATCAGCTCGCGGTTGCGCGCGATCGCCTCCGGGCCTTCGAGCACCTGCACCAGCACGGGCCCGGAGGTCATGAAATCCACCAGATCGCGGAAGAACGGGCGCTCGCGGTGCACCGCGTAGAACCCTTCGGCCTCGGCGCGCGACAGGTGCATCATGCGCGCCGCCACGATGCGCAGCCCGGCCTGCTCGAAGCGCGCGAGGATCCTGCCGATCGCATTCTTCTTCACCGCGTCGGGCTTGATGATGGACAAGGTGCGCTCGTGCGCCATTCCGCTATCTCCATGGAGGCCGAAAAATCAGCTCGCGATTCTAGCACGACGTCACGGCGATTTGCGTAAAAACAAGGGCTTAGGAAGACTCCCGCCACTCCGGCACCAGGCCGCGCGCGCCCCGCGCCGCCTGCCATCCCGCCGCCACGCCGAGGCCCGGCACCCAGACGAGCTCGTCGTCGCAATACAGCAGCGGCAGCCGCTCGCGGCGCCACGACGGGATGCCCGCCTCCTGGAAGAGATTCTTCAGCGTGCGCCGCGGGCGCCGGGCGTCGAGCTGCAGGCGCTCGCCGCCCGCGCGCTC
>DATFEJ010000301.1:0-33486 GCA_035251235.1 Burkholderiales bacterium | reverse complement strand
CAGCACGATGATGAGGAACGCCGGCACCACGGCGTCCACGCCCATGTGCGGGCGCACGCCCCAGATCGGCGCCATGACGATGCCGGCCACCGCCGCGAGCGCCGTGCCCAGCGCGAACACGAACAGGCGCAGCTTGGGCAGATTGATGCCGAGGGCCTGCACCATCTCCGCATCGTGCGCACCGGCCTTGATCATCGCGCCGTAGGGCGTGCGCTCGAGAAACAGCCACAGCAGCACGATCATGCCGATGGCGGCCAGGCTGGCGAAGAAGCGGTACTTGGCGTAGATGAGGCCGCCGAGGAATAACGGGCCGCTCAGCGCCGCCGGCACCGCGAGCTGCTGCTCGTTGGAGCCCCAGGCGAGCCGGATCAGCTCCTCGATCACGAGCGCCGCGCCGAAGGTGAGCAGCAGCCCGTACAGCGGGTCCTTGCCGTAGGTGCGGCGCATGCAGAGCTCGAGCAGCATGCCGAACGCCCCCACCACCAGCGGCGCGAGGAGGAAGGCGAGCGCGTAGCTCATCTGCCAGCCCATCAGCGTGATGGCGACATAGGCGCCCAGCGCGAACAGCGACCCGTGCGCCAGGTTGATCACCTCCATCACCCCCACGATGAGCATGAACCCCAGGGCGATCAACGCGAACAGCAGCCCGAGGCTCACCCCGTTGAGGAGGTGAGGGAGGAGGTTGGCGAGGAAATCCAACGCTTACTGCTCGTACGAGGGCGTCTGCGCGTAGCTCTCCAGCTTGCAGCTTTGCGGCGCGGCGGCGTCCACGACGTCCTTCGGATCGGCCTGCGACAGGATCTTGAAGATGTCGTCCTTCTCCGCCGGCTTGTCGTTGTAGCTCGCCATGTAGATGGTCTGCTGGCACTGGTGCGTATCCGGATTGATCCAGGCGTCGTAGTGCTGCATGCGGTCCGCCGCCGTCATGCGCCGGCCTTCCATCTTCTTGATCACGGCGATGTTGTTGGTGCTGCCGGCCTCCTCGACGCAGCGCAGCAGCTCGCGCGTGGCGACGTAGCCGTTGTAGTACACGTTGCCCGGCACGCGGATCGCCATGCCCGGGAAGGTCTTCTGGTACTTGGCGACGAACTCCTTCACCCCCGGCAGGTCGAGCCGGTAGTACCACGTGGTGCCGAAGTGCCCGAAGATCGCGTCCGGCCCCAGGCCATAGACGTCGGGCCAGTCCTGCTGGTTGTTGATCCAGCCGAAGGCGCGGTCCAGGCGCGCCTGCACCACTTGCTGCCGGAGCGCCTTGACGTCGTCGCCGCCGACCGCCGCGGCCACCACTGCCGGCTTGATCTGCTGCAGCTTGAGCAGGTACGAGCTGAAGTCGCGCGTGTTCTGCGGCACCAGCAGCTCGTCGATCACCTTGCCGCCGTTCGCCTCCAGCAGGCCGCGCGTCGCCTTGGAGGTGTTGTGCCCCCAGACGTAGTCGTTGGTGAGCAGCACCCAGTTCGGGCCGAAGGTGCGGATGGCGTTTTTCACGATGGCATGCGCGAAGTTGGTGCCGTTGCCGTCCCAGACGAACTTCACCCGGTGGCAATCACGCCCGGATTCGGTCGGCGAGCTGGAGTTCGTGTTCAGGTACACGCAGCCGTACTTCTGCGCCACCTGGCTGATGGCGTTGGCCACGCCGGAGTGCAGCGCGCCGATGAGGAACGCGACCTCGTTCCTCGTGATCATGCGCTCGGCGACGCGCGAGCCGGTCGCCGGCGTGGTCTCCGTGTCGATGTGCAGCGCCTCGATCGGCCGGCCGAGCACGCCGCCCTTCTCGTTGAACTCGCGGATCGCCAGCATCGCGCCCAGGCGCTCCATCTGGCCGCTGGCGCCGTACTGGCCGCTCGCGTCCATGGTGAGGCCGATGGTGAGCGGCTTCTTCTGTCCGGCCTGCGCCCAGGCGCGGTTCACCTTCCACGGGCCGTAGAACGCCGCGCCCGCGGCCAGCATCTGCAGCAACTTCCTCCGATTGCCTTGCATGGTTTCCTCCTTCAGTGTTTGCCTACGCGGATACCGTTGACCTTCTCGTGCGCTTCGATGAGTGACGGGACGTACCGGTCGCCCAGGCCGAGCGCGTTGGCCTGGACGAGCGTGTGCATCAGGGCCGACCCCATGGCGCCGGCGAGCGGCGCGCCGGCAAGCATCGCCTGGTAGTAACCGATGTCCTTCTTCGCGTTGGCGAGGGTGAACATCAGGCCGGTGTGGTCGCCCTGCAGGGCCTTCGGAACCACCATCTGGAACATGGCGGAGTTGGCGCCGCCGGCGGAAATGAGCTTGTAGAAGATCTCCAGGTCGATGCCGACCTTGGCGCAGGCGGCGAGCGACTCGCACACCAGCGCCGCGGTGCCCAGGGCGAGGAAGTTGTTCACCAGCTTCACCTTGTGCCCGGCGCCGGGCGCGCCGACGTGGAAGATGTTCTCGCAGAACTTCTCCAGCACCGGGCGGATCTCGGCGAGCGTCTTCTCGTCGGCGCCGACCATGCAGTTGAGCTTTCCTTCCTCGGCCTGCACGGGCGTGCGTGCGAGCGGCGCGTCGACGAACCGCACGCCTTTCTTCGCGAAATCGGCGCGCATGCGGTCCGTGGACTCGGGGATGCTGGTGGAGCAGTCGATGACCACCTGGCCCTCGCGCGAGGCCTCCAGCAGTCCGCCGTACACGTTGGCTTCCACCTGCGGCGTGCCGGTGACGCACAGGATCACCACGTCCGACTGCTGCGCGACCTCCGCTGGCGACTTCGCCTCCTTCGCGCCCAGCTTGAGCAGATCGTCGAGGTTCTTGCGGTTGCGATGGGCGAGGAACGTGAGGGCGTGCCCCTTCTGGAGCAGGTTCTTCGCCATGCCGTGGCCCATCAGGCCGATGCCGATGAAACCGATTCTTTGCATAGGGTCCTCTGCTTGTGCCAGAGCCCGGCCAGCCGGGCGTAGTTCGCCGCCACTTCGTCCACCACCTGCGCGTCGTCGCAGCCGTCGGCGAACCAGCGCCGCGCCGCGTCCATGAAGATCGAGCGCCCGACGGCGAAGCCCTTGCACACCGGGTGGCGCGCCGCGAGCGCGAAGCCGCGCTCGAGCTCGGCCTCGCTCGCCTCCATGCCGAGCAGCAGCACGCCGCGGCAGTGCGGGTCGTGCCGCGCGATGGTGCCGGCGATCGCGCGCCACTCCTCGTCGGTCGCCGGCGGGGCGAGCTTCCACCAGTCCGGCTTCACGCCGCCGGCGTAGATCTCGGCGAGCGGCGGATGCTTCGTCACCAGCTCGAGGAGCAGCTCGTGGCCGGTGTCCACGCAGGCCTCGTAGAGCTGCCGCAGCTTGGGCAGGTCCTGCGGTTCGAAGTGCACCAGGCACTTGACGACGTGCTGCACGGGCCACGCGCGCAACCGCACGCCGACGTTGGCGCCGGCTTCAAAATCGAGCGGGCGGCTGCCCGGGATCTCTACCGGCCGCGCCACCCAGCTTTCGCCGCCGCCCAGCGCGAACAGCGCCTCCTCGCCGTAGCGGTCGTCGACGATCGCGCCGGCGCCGGGCACGTGCGCCTTCACCAGGCCCTCGGCCACCAGGCGCTTGAAGCGACGGATTCGCTCGGCGGGCCCCAGCTCCTCGAGCTGCGTGCGGTGGTCGAAGGCGAGCGCCAGCACCTCGGGCCACGCACGCCGGCCGGTGGTGGCACGGTGCACGTGCTCGAGCTCGCGCGATTCGCGCAGGCGGAAAGGCCAATCCTTGCGGGAAAGGAACAGCTCCAGTTCCTCCTGCGAGGGCATGCTGGGGGCGCAGCCATGGCGGGACACGACCAGCGCGCCGCAGGCGTTGGCGCGGCGCGCGCATTCCTCGAGCGGCAGGTCGCGCAGCCAGCCCGAGAGGAAGCCTGCGGCGAAACCGTCGCCCGCGCCGAGGACGTTGAAGACTTCGACGGGGAAGCCTTCCCCGCGCGACGCGGCTCCACCCGCGTGCACGGTGCAGCCCAGCGGGCCGCGCTTCACCACGAATACGGCCTGCGAAAGCTGCTGCAGGCGGCGCAGCGCCTCGTCGGTGTCCTCGCAACCGCCGGCGATGTGGAACTCTTCCTCGGTGCCGATCACCAGGTGCGCGAGCGGGATGACCTCCTGCAGCTTGCGCGTGACGTGCTGCGAAGCGACGAAGCGCTGCTCGCCCATGCCGGGGGAGGTGAGGCCCCAGAGCACCGGCCGGTAGTCGATGTCGAACACGAAACGCCTGGCCTGGCGGATCGCGCGCAGGCAGACGGCGGCGATCCCGGGCTGCGAAAAATGCGTGCCCGAGACGAGCAGCGCGCGCGCCGAGCCGATGAACGCGGCATCGAAATCCTCCGCCGCGATCCCCATGTCGGCGCACTCGTGGCGGTAGAAGATGAGCGGGAAGGTGTCGCGGTCCCGGATGGCGAGGAACACGAGCGCGGTGAGGCGGTGCGGGTCGGTCTTCACGTGCGATACGTCCACGCCCTCGGCGGCGAGCGTCTCGTGCACGAAGCGGCCGTTGTGCTCGTCGCCCACGCGCGTGAGCATCGCCGCCTTGAGGCCCAGCCGCGACGCGCCCACGGCGATGTTGGCCGGGCAGCCGCCGAGGTACTTGGCGAAGCTCGACTGGTCTTCCAGCCGCGCGCCGATCTGCTCCCCATACAGGTCCACCGCGGCGCGGCCCATGCAGACGAGGTCGAGGCGCGGCTCAGTCATCCAGGTGCTCCCCCAACGCCACCACCAGCGCCTGCGCAAGGCACATCGGCGCCACCAGCATGCGGAACGGGCGCGAAGTCTTCTCTTCGATCTGGAAGCACACCGAGGCAGTGCGCGCGAGCGGCGAGAGCGCGTTGTCGGTGATCGCCACCACCGGCACCTTGCGCTGCTTGCAGGCCTGCGCCACTTCGACCACCTCGGGCGTGTAATTCTTGAAGGACACCGCGAGCAGGGTGTCCTTCGGGCCGATGAGGCGCGCCGGCTCCTTCAGCATGCCGCCCACCGCGTCGAGCAGCGGCGCGCGCAGCTCGAGCTGCGTGAGCGCGTAGGACAGGTAGTACGCCACGGGAAATGAACGCCGATGCCCCAGCACGTAGATGGACTGCGCGGCCGCCAGCACTTTCACCGCCGCCAGCAGGTCTGCGCCCGAGACGTGCTCGTGCAGGGCTTCGAGCGAGGCGATGCCGTCGCCGATGAACTCGTTCAGCACGGCGATCGGGCCGGACTTGGCGTGCGCCGCGCGGAACGCCTCGATGCGCTCGCGGTAGTTGCGCAGGCCCGGCGACTGCGTCGAGCGCTCCACCAGGCGCGTGCGGAACACGCGCTGCAGCTCGGAAAAGCCGTCGTAGCCGAGCGCCTGCGCGAAGCGCACCATGGCGGAGGGCTGCACGCCCGCGCCCTTGGCGAGGCGCGCCACGGTGTCGAGCGCCATTTCCTGCGGATTCTCGAGCGCCCAGGTGGCGATCGCCTGCAGCTGCGGCGACAGCCCGGGGTACAGGCGGGTGAGATCCCCTTTCAGGGACTCGAAGCTGCGCGCGCCCGGCATAATCCTCTGGACAGGCCTTGTTAGAACATTTATTCTCAAAGCGTACATAACTAGAACAGGCGTTGCAATAGCGAAAGCATGCTGCTGCGCACCATAGGAGGCTGGGCCCCGGCGCCGATGCTGGCGACCTTCGCGCTGTTCGCGAGCCTTCCGTTCTGGATCAAGGGCGTGGGGCTGTATCCCTACCTCGGCGTCGAGGTGATGATCTGGGTGATCTTCGCCCTGGGCTTCAACCTGCTGCTGGGCTACGGCGGGCTGCCATCCTTCGGGCACGGCGCCTACTTCGGCGTCGGCGCCTACGCCTTCGGCCTCGCCCAACTGCACCTCTCGCCCAGCCTATGGGTGTGCCTCGGCGCGGCGATCCTCGCCGGCGGGATCGCCGGGGCGCTGGTGGGCTTGTTCATCTCGCACCGGCGCGGCATCTACTACGCGCTGCTCACCATCGCCTTCGGCCAGATCTTCTGGTTCGTGGCGATCAAGTGGCATAGCGTGACGCGCGGCGAGGACGGGTTGCTGAACATCAAGCGGCCGGCGTTCCTCGACAGCCTGGATGCGCTGTACTGGTTCTGCTTCGCGGTGTTCGTGCTGGTGGTCGTGCTGCTATGGCGCCTGGTGAACGCGCCGTTCGGGCGCGTGCTCGCCGCCATCCGGCAGAACGAAACGCGCGCGCGCTTCGTCGGCTACCACGTGTGGCTGTACAAGTGGCTGGCTTTCGTCATCTCGGCGCTGGTCGCCGGCCTTGCCGGCGGGCTCTTTGCGCTCGCGCAACAGTCGGCCTACCCGAACGTGATGAGCCTGCACCAGTCGGGTTTCGTGGTGATGATGGCACTGGTGGGCGGCGGACTGGTCTCGTTCTGGGGCCCGGTGATCGGCGCGGTGCTGTTCTTCCTCGCGCGCGACCTGCTTGGCGCGTACACCGAGGCTTGGCTGCTCTGGTACGGGCTGCTGTTCATGGCCATCGTGCTGTTCAAGCCCGAAGGCCTTGCGGGATTGCTCAGGCCTTCCCATGTTCGAAGCTAGCCGGCTGCACAAGCGCTTCGGCCAGCACGTGGTGCTGGAGGACGTGAGCCTGCGATTCGCGGCGGGAAAGCTTTCCGGCATCATGGGGCCCAACGGCGCGGGCAAGACCACCTGCTTCAACCTGCTCACCGGGCGCTACGCGCCGGACCGCGGCAAGGTGACGTTCGAGGGCCGCGACATCACCGGGCTGCCGCCGCGCGCGATCGCGCGCCTGGGGATTTCGCGCTCCTTCCAGGTGATGAACCTGTTCGACGACTACAGCGCGCTGGACAACGTGCGCGTGGCGCTGCCCGAGACGCGCGCGCGCGGCCTGTCGATGCTCGGCGCGTTCGGCGGCGAATCCGACGTGCTGGCGCGCGTCGGCCTCGCGGGCAAGGAGCATGTGAAGGCGAAAGCGCTGTCCTACGGCGACCGGCGCGCCCTCGAGATCGGCGTGGCGCTCGCCGCGCGGCCCAAGCTCCTGTTCCTCGACGAGCCCACGGCGGGCCTGGGCACCGAGGCGACGGCGCGCATCGCGCGGCTCGTCGCGGAGCTCAAGCGCACGATCACCATCGTGATGATCGAGCACGACATGAAGTTCCTCTTCGGCCTCGCCGACCACGTCTACGTCATGCACTGGGGCCAGGTGATCGCGCAGGGCTCGCCCGCCGAGCTGCGCGCCAACCCCTGGGTGCAGCGCTCCAACCTCGGGCAGCTCGCCTGATGCTCGCGCTCGAGGCCATCCACAGCTTCTACGGCGAAACCGAGGCCCTGTTCGGCGTGTCGCTGGAGGTGGGCGCGGGCGAGGTGGTGGCGCTGCTGGGCCCCAACGGCGCCGGCAAGACCACCACGCTGCGCTCGATCCTCAACCTCACCGAGGTCAAGCGCGGGGCGATCCGCTTCGACGGCGCCGACATCACGCGCGCGCCCACGCATCTCATCGCGCGCAAGGGCATCGGCTGGGTGCCGGACGACCGGCGCATCTTTCCCACGCTCACGGTGGAGCGCAACCTCGCGATCGCGAGGAAGAAGAGCCGCTTCCGCGCCTGGACGGACAAGGAATGCTTCGAGCTGTTCAGCGCGCTGGAGTACCTGAAGCACCGCGAGTGCGAGAACCTCTCCGGCGGCGAGATGCAGATGGTGGCGATCTCGCGCGCCCTGGTCGGCTCGCCGGGGCTGGTGCTGCTCGACGAGCCGAGCCAGGGGCTCGCGCCCAAGATCGTGCAGGACGTGATGCGCGCCATCGGGCGGCTCAAGGCCGAGGGCGTGGCCGTGCTGCTGGTGGAGCAGAACCCGCTCGCCGCGCTCGGCGCCGCCGACCGCGTCTACGTGATGGACAGGGGGCGCATCGTGCACCAGGGGCCGGCGCGCGCGCTGCTGGAGGACGCGCCGCACAGGACGAGGCTGCTCGGCGTATGACACTCCTCGCCGTCGACAACGTGGTGAAGGAGTACGCGCGGGGGATGCTGCGGCGCCAGGTGACCTTCCGGCTCGAGGCCTCGTTCACGGTGGAGCGGCCGGAGATCGTCGGCGTGATGGGGCCGAACGGTTCCGGCAAGACGACGCTGTTCGAGCTGATCACCGGCTCGAACGCCCCGACGGCGGGGCGCGTGCTGTGCATGGGGCAGGACATCCACGGCGTGAAGGCGCGCGAGCGGGACCGCCTCGCCATCCACTACCACCAGTCCTACCAGGTGCGGCGCTTCCGGCGGCGCCGGCCCGATTTCCTCCTGGAGGCGGCCAAGAGCGACTACCCGATGGTGCACCTGTTCGACGAGCCGCAATTCAGCGCGCAGGACGGCTACATCGGCTTCATGCTGGACTTCTTCCGGCGCCTGAAGGGCGAGGGGCGCGCGGTGTTCGTCTGCCTGCACCCGACCGAGCGCTACCACCTCGACATCCTGCGGGAGGTGTGCGAGCGCTTCATCTTCGTGGAGAAAGGACGCATTGCGCTGCTGCCGGACTGGCGAGCCGCGGGGCGCGACCCGCGCGTTGCCGCCTACCTCGGATTGGACAGCGAGGCGCGCAGCAGCGCGTAGCCGCCGAGCGCGGAAACGAGCGAGCCGGTGAGGATGCCCAGGCGCGTCACCACGGCGTACTCGGGCCCCAGGCCCTCGAAGGCGAGGCCGGCGATGAACAGGCTCATGGTGAAGCCGATGCCGCACAGCATCGCGATGCCGAGCATCGATCCCCAGCCGGCGCCCGCGGGCATGCGCGCGAGGCCGAGGCGGATAGCGAGGTACGACGCGCCGAACACGCCGAGCGTCTTGCCGGCGACGAGCCCCGCGGCGATGCCGAGCGGCAGCGGCGCGAGAAACGAGCCGAGCGACACGCCGGCAAGGGGCACGCCGGCATTGGCGAAGGCGAACAGCGGCAGGATCCCGTAGGCCACCGGCGGATGCAGGTCGCTCTCGAGCGTGCGCGCCGCCCTGCGTGGGATGAAGAAGGCGAGCGCGATGCCGGCGAGCGTTGCGTGCACGCCCGACTTGAGCACCGAGGCCCACAGCACGACGCCCACGAGGATGTAGGGCGTGGCGCGCGCCACGCCCGCGCGATTCATCACCAGCAGCAGCACGAGCGCCGTGCCGGCGATGCCCAGCGAGCCGGGCGCGAGGTTGTCGGTGTAGAACAGCGCGATGATCACGATCGCGCCGACGTCGTCCAGCACCGCGAGCGTCATCAGGAACACCTTGAGCCCCACCGGCACGCGGCTGCCGAGCAGCGACAGCACGCCGAGCGCGAAGGCGATATCGGTCGCGGCGGGGATCGCCCAGCCATGGATCGTCAGCGGGTCGCCCCAGTTGAGCCATGCGTAGATGGCGGCAGGCGCCGCCATGCCGCCCACGGCGGCGAACGCGGGCAGCATCACCTGGGCTGGCGAGGAGAGCTCGCCTTCCAGCACTTCGCGCTTGAGCTCCAGCCCGACGAGGAAGAAGAACACCGCCATCAGCCCGTCGTTGATCCACAGCAGCAGGGGCTTGTCGATGTCGAAGCGGCCGACGCGCACCTCGACCGGCGTGTCGAGGAAGCCCCAGTAAACGGCGTCGAGCGGGGAATTGGCGAGCAGCAGGGCGAGCGCCGCCGCGCCGGCGAGCAGGATGCCGCCCGCCGACTCGAGCGCGAGGAAGTCCTTGATGGCGACGACGACCCGCATTTGGCTTACATTATCGCAGTCGTCGCACGGAGCGCTCCGCAATGAACAAGCCCGCAGATCTCAAGCTCGAGACCGTCCCCTGCTGGATCGGGGGCAAGCCCGTGGTGCCTGCCGGCCGCATGGGCGAGGTGTACAACCCCGCGACCGGCCAGGTCACCAAGCGCGTGCCCTATTGCGACGCCGCCGCCATCGACGCCGCGGTCCGGGCCGCCGCCGCCGCGCTGCCCGAGTGGCGCGATGCGTCGATCCTGCGGCGCGCGCGCGTGATGCAGAAATACCTCGCGCTCCTGCAGGCGAATCAGAAGGACATCGCGCGCCTCATCACCGAGGAGCACGGCAAGACGCTGCCCGACGCCATGGGCTCGGTGCAGCGCGGCATCGAGGTGGTGGAGTTCGCCTGCGGCATCCCGCAGCTCCTGAAGGGCGAGTACTCGGAAAACGTCGGTACCGCCGTCGACACGCACACCGTGCGCCAGGCCGTGGGCGTGTGCGCCGGCATCACGCCGTTCAATTTCCCGGCGATGGTGCCGATGTGGATGTTCCCGATGGCGATCGCCTGCGGCAATACCTTCATCCTGAAAGTCTCGGAGAAGGTGCCCTCGGCGGCGGTGCGCATGGCGCAGCTCTTCAAGGAGGCGGGGCTGCCGGACGGCGTGTTCAACGTCGTGCACGGCGACAAGGTGGCGGTGGACGCGATTCTCAACCACCCGGGCATCGCAGCGGTGTCGTTCGTCGGCTCCACGCCGATCGCCAAGTACATCTACGAAACCTGCGCGAGGAACGGCAAGCGCGTGCAGGCGCTCGGCGGCGCGAAGAACCACGCGGTGGTGCTGCCGGATGCGGACCTCGAGTTCGCGGCCGATGCGCTCACGGGCGCCGCCTATGGCTCAGCGGGCGAGCGCTGCATGGCGATCTCGGCGGTGGTCGCGGTAGGCGCGGCGGCCGATCCGCTGGTGAAGCTGCTGGAGAAGAAGGCGCGCGCGATCAAGGTCGGCCCGGGGGACAAGGACGGCATGGACATGGGCCCGCTGGTCACCGCCCAGCACCGCGACAAGGTGGCCTCCTATATCGTGAAGGGCAAGAATGAAGGCGCGACGCTCGTCGTCGACGGCAGCGTTCCGCCGATGAAGGAGGGCTTCTTCCTCGGTACGTCGCTCTTCGACCACGTGAAGCCGGACATGAGCATCTACCGCGACGAGATCTTCGGCCCGGTACTGGTCGTGCTGCGCGTGCAGACGCTGGAGGAAGCGATCGAGTTGATCAACCGCAACCCTTACGCCAACGGCACGGCGATCTTCACCGAGTCGGGGGGCGCGGCGCGGCGCTTCGAGAACGAAATCCAGGTCGGCATGGTCGGCATCAACGTGCCGATCCCGGTGCCCGTGTCGTTCTACTCCTTCGGCGGCTGGAAGAACTCGCTCTTCGGCGACCTGCATGTGCACGGCCTGGAGGGCGTGAAGTTCTACACGCGCACCAAGGTGGTGACCACGCGCTGGCCGCACCAGGACACGCCGGCGCCGGGCTTCCACATGCCGACGCTGGGCTGAAGGCCCGGGCTTGGCGGACCGGCTCAAAGGCAAGGCCGCGCTCATCCTGGGCGCCGGCTCGGTGGGCGAGGGCGTCGGCAACGGCCGTGCCATCGCGGCGCTCTTTGCGCGCGAAGGCGCGCGCGTCGCGGGCGCCGACCTGCGCCTTCCGGCCGCCGAGGAAACGGCGCGCCTCATCGCCAGCGAGGGCGGGAAGATGGTCGCGCTGCAGGCCGACGTGACGAAGGAGGCCGACCTGCGGCGCGCGGTGGACTCGACGCTCGAGGCCTTCGGCCGCATCGACATCCTGGTGAACAACGTCGGCGGCAGCATCCCGGGCGATGCCGAGCAGATCACGCCCGAAGCCTGGCGCGAGCAGTTCGAGTTCAACCTGCACTACGTCTACCACTCGACGCGCCTCGTCGCACCCTTGATGGCGAAGCAGGGTGGCGGCGCGATCGTCAATATCTCGTCGATCGCCGGCCTGCGGCATCTCGGCAACGAGCTCGCCGCCTATGCCGCGTCCAAGGCGGGCCTGCAGCACTTCTCGCGCGTGTGCGCGGTGCGCTACGCCTCTCAGGGCGTGCGCGTGAACACCGTCATCCCGGGGCTCATGAACACGCCGCTCGTCGCCGAGCGCCTCGCCCGGTCGCAGTCGGGCGGCGACGCCGCCGCGCTGATCGCGAAACGCAACGCGCGCACCCCGACCGGGAAGATGGGCGACGCATGGGACGTGGCCTGGGCGGTGGTGTACCTCGCCTCCGACGAGGCGAAGTTCGTCACCGGCGCCGAGATCGTCGTCGACGGCGCGCTCACCGCCACGATACGCTGAAAGGAGACGTTCGCATGGACCTTGGACTCAAGGGACGCCGCGCGCTGGTCACCGGCTCGACCTCGGGCATCGGCTTCGCCATCGCCCAAGGGCTTGCCGCGGAGGGTGCGCAGGTGTGGATCACCGGCCGTACGCAGCCACGCGTGGACGAGGCGCTTGCGCGCCTGAAGAAGAGCGGTGCAGCCGCCGAGGGCATCGCAGCCGACTGCGCGACGGCGGCCGGCGCGCAAGCGGTGTTCGGGCGCGTGCCGGACGTGGACATCCTCGTCAACAACCTCGGCATCTACGAGAGGAAGCCCTTTTTCGAGATCCCGGACGCCGACTGGCAGCGCCTGTTCGAGGTGAACGTCCTTTCGGGCGTGCGCTTCGCGCGCCAATACGCGTTGGCGATGGCCAAGCGCGGCTGGGGCCGGATCCTGTTCGTGTCCAGCGAGTCCGCCCTCAACATCCCGCGCGAGATGATCCACTACGGCATGACCAAGACCGCGCAGCTCTCGATCTCCCACGGCATGGCGATGGAGCTGGCCGGCACCGGGGTGACGGTGAATGCGCTGCTCCCGGGGCCGACGCGCACCGAGAACACCGAGCGGCTGCGCGCCGAGCGCGCCAGGGCCGCCGGCGTCACCGTGCCCGAGCTCGAGGCGGACTTCTTCAGGACGTTCCGGCCAACCTCGATCCTGCGCCGCTTCACCTCGGCCGAGGAAGTCGCCAACCTCGCCGTCTACCTGTGCGGCACGGGCGCCTCGGCGACCACCGGCGCCGCGCTGCGCGCGGACGGCGGCGTGGTGAACCAGATCATGTAGGGCGCGGCGCCCTCGCCAGGTCCGGGACCGGCGTGCCGTCGGCGATCTGGCGCAGGCGTTCCTCTTCGTACCGCAGAATGCGGCGCAACGTCGCCAGCACGTCCGCCGCACGCTCGTAGGGCACGAAGCACACGCCGACTTCGTCGGCCACCACCAGGTCGCCGGGCTTGACCGCGATGCCGCAGATCGACACCGGCACGTTGATCGCCACGGTCTCGATCCTCCACTTGCCGGTGATCGGGCTCGCGCCCTTAGACCACACCGGGTAGCCGATGCCGCGCGAGTGCGCGATGTCGCGCACCGCGCCGTCCACCACGGCGCCGGCCTCGCCCTGGCGACGGCCGATCGAGGCGGAGATCGCGCCCATGCTGGAGATGCCCTCGACGCCCTGGATGACGAGGACGTCGCCGGCCTGCGCGAGGTTGTGCGCCTCGATCTCGCCGAGGCGCGAGACATTCGCCTGCACCGCCCTGGCCACCGGAACATCGAGGGGGCGATTGAGCACGGTCAGCGCCGGTCCGCACAGCCGCGCCCTGGCGTCCGTCGGCTGCAGCGTCGTGCACGCGATCGCGCCCGTGATGCCAAGCTCGTCCAGCGCATCGGACACCACGCCCGAGAGATCCTCGAGCGCGCGAAACGCGGCGAGCAGTTCCGCCGGCAGGCGCGGCAGCTCGAGCATGCCGATCCGGTCGCGCGGCACTTTCCCGGTCAGCGACTTTTCCGTGCTCATCCCGCGAAGCGTCCTTCCGGCAAGCCCTGCACGCCCGGCCGCAGCGCGAGGAGGCTGCCGGCGAGCGGCTGCCTGGCGAGGTCCTCGGGCGCGAGGCGCTGCGTCGCCGTGGTGATGTAGAGAGTAGCGAGATCCTCGCCGCCGAAGCAGCAGCAGGTCGGGTTCGCCACCGGCACCTCGATCACGCGGTCCACTTTGCCTTCAGGCGTGTAGCGCACGAGCCGCCAGGCGCCGTATTCCGCGTTCCAAAGGCACCCTTGCGCGTCCACGCAGGAGCCGTCAGGGCGTCCCGCGCCGGTATCCGCGAACACGCGCTCGTTCGCGGCAGCGCCACTCTCCGGGTCATAGTCGTACGCCCAGATGGTGTGGCGGTTGGTATCGGCGAAGTACATGGTGCGTCCGTCCGGGCTGAAGGCGAGGCCGTTGGGGATGATGATCGTATTCCTCAGCTTGATGCAGGTCGTGTCGGCGTCGAACCGGTAGAGCGACCCTGTCGGATCGCGCCGCACGTCGCACATGGTGCCGGCCCAGAAGCGCCCCTGCCGGTCGCAGCGCCCGTCGTTGAAGCGGTTCTCGGGAAGTTGCGCCTCCGGATTGGCGGCTGCCGTGAGTGCGCCGCTCGACGCGTCCAGGAAGTGGATGCCCGACTTCGTGGCGGCGAGCAAGCCGCCCTTTTCGCGGAACGCGATGCTGCCTACCACCTCGGGGAGCACCAGCATCATCACCGCGCCGCTCGCCGGATCGAGCCGCTTCACCGCGGGCCAGCGGCTGTCCACCCACCACAGCATCTGCTCGCGCTCGTCCCACAGCGGGCACTCGCCGAGGCGGTCCGCGCCACGCGCCGCGACCTCCACCTGAAACGCCATTGCCGGTTCTCCTCCCCGCAGGCACGATAGCACGCCATGAAAGTCGTGTTCTACGGTTCGCTCATCCACCATCTGCCGCCGACGCTGCTCACCAAGGTGAAGACGCCGTGGACGACCGAGCGCTTCCTCGAGAAGGACCCGAAAGAAGACTTCACGCGCGCGCTCGCCGACGCCGATGTGCTCATTTCGCTCGCGTGGAACAGCGGCTTTCCGCCCGCGCCGAAGCTCAAGCTCATCCAATCGCCGGGCACGGGCGTGGACTTCATCGATCTCGCCGCCGTGCCGCCGGGCGTGCGCGTGTGCAACTGCTACGGGCACGCCGAAGGCACCGCGGAATACGTGATGGTCGCGCTCCTGCTCTGGTGCCAGACGTCCTTCGTGCCCTCCGACGCCAGCTTTCGCAGCGAACGCAGCTGGCGCTTCAGCGGGCGCGTCAACGGCCCGATCATGCAGGAACTCTATGGCAGCACGGTGGGCATCGTCGGCCTGGGCGCGATCGGGCGCGCGGTGGCTGGGCGCCTGCAGGGGTTCGGCGTCACCGTCCTCGGCTGCAACCGCACGCTGCGCGAGGTGCCGCACTTGCACGCGCAGTACCCCCTCGCGAAGATCGACGAGTTTCTCGCGCAGTGCGATTTCGTGGTGATCGCCGCGGCGCTCGCGCCGGAAACCGAGCGCCTGTTCGACGCGAAGCGCTTCGACGCGATGAAGCCTTCGGCAGTGCTCGTCAACGTCGGCCGCGGCCAGATCGCCGACGAGGACGCGCTCTGGGCGGCGCTCAAGGAAAAGCGCATCCGCGGCGCGACACTGGACGTCTGGTACGCCTACCCGCGCCGAGACGACATGAACGTCTCGCCCTCGAAGTACCCGTTCCACGAGCTCGACAACGTGTGGATGACGCCGCACATCGCCGCCTGGACCACCGGCATGGTGGACCGGCGCTGGAGCGAGATCGCGCGGAACCTTGATTCGCTCGCGCGCGGCGAGCCGCTGTTGCACCAGCTGCGATGAAGCTCGAGCGCTGGTCGCTGCACGTGTACCGCCTGCCCTACGCGCGCGAGGTGGTGTGGGCGAACGCGCGCGAGGACTCGGGTCTTTTCGCGCTGCTCGTGCTCGAGGCGGACGGCGCGAGAGGCATCGCCGAGGGCACGCTCAAGGACACCTGGAGCGGCGTATCGCCGAAATCGCTCGCCGCCGCGCTCGAGGACTTCCTCATCCCGCGCCTCGATGGCCTCGATCTCACTGACGAGCGGGTGGTCACGAAGGCCTTCGCCGGCATCCCGGAGAACCGCCTCGCCAAGGGCATGATCGAGAGCGCCTGCTGGACGCTGCGCGCGGCGATGGCGCGCGAGCCGCTATGGAAGCTCTGGGACGCCGGGCACGTGCGCGAGGTGGCCTGGACGGTGACGCGGCAATTGCCCGCGCTGATGGCCGCCGAGTCCGCCAACGTCTGCGCGCAGTACGGCTTTCGCGTGCTGAAGGTGAAGGGCGGGCAGGGCGTGGACGTGGACTTGCAGGCGCTGAAGGAGATCCGCGCCGCGGTGGGCCCGAAGGTCGAGCTCTACGTGGACGCCAACAGCCACTATGCGCGCGGCGATGCTGCGGACTACGTAAAGAGGCTCGCGGCCGCCGGCGTCACCGTGGCGGAGGATCCATGCCCGCTGCAGCCCGATCGCCAGTTCGAGGACTTGCAGGAAGCGAGCCCCATCCCGATCCTCGTGGACCGCAGCTGCGCTTCGAAGGAGGACGCGGCGCTGTATCTCGATCGCGGAGCAAGAGCGCTTTCCACCAAGCCGGGGCGGGTCGGCCTCGCCGAGACGCGCGCCATCGCCGCCATGGCGAGCCTTCACCGCGCGAGCACGGCGGTCGGCATCTACGGCGAAAGCGCGCTCGGCACGCTCGTCAACCTCCAGCAACCGGGAACCATGGCGGCGGAGCAGACCTTCTTTCTCACTATGACGGAGCAGGTGAGCACGCTCGTGCCGCAGATCCGCGGCGGGAAGATCGAGCTGCCGACGGAGCCGGATTTGTCGCGCCTCGTGGACTGGGAGCGCGTGAGGCAATTTGCGTTGTAGCCGGCCAAGGTGATATCCTTCCAACTGGTTGTCTAGTTGGATGGGACCATGATCACCGTAGGCTCCTTTGAAGCAAAGACCAAGCTCGCCGAGCTCCTCGACAAGGTCGAGGACGGCGCGGTCGTCACCATCACCCGCAGGGGAAAGGCGGTGGCGCGCCTGGTGCCCGCCAAGTCCGAGGAAGGCGCGGAACACATGCGTCGCGTGGTCGAGGAGATCAAGCGCAATCGCGTGGGCCGCGGCAAGCCCGCCGGCCCCGGCACGACGATCGCCGAGCTCATCAAGGCGGGACGCAAGTACTGATGGCGCTGGTGCTGGACTGCTCCATCTCGCTTTCCTGGTTCTTTCCCGACGAGAAGACCGCGTTCACCGAGGCAGCGCTGGATCTCGTGGCGCACGAGGAATGCTGGGTGCCCGCGGTGTGGCGGCTCGAATTTCCCAACGCGCTGCTGGTCGCCGAGCGACGACGGCGGCTCTCGCGCGAGGAGCGCTACCAAGTGCTCGACGAGGCCTCGCGACTGCGCCTGCGCGTGGATGGCGCGGTGCCGGAACTGCGAGCGATCAGCGACTTGGCGGAGCGCCACAGCCTGAGCACCTACGACGCCGCTTATCTCGAGCTCGCGGCAAGACAGAGTGCGACTTTGCTCACGCTCGACAAGGATCTCGCCGCCGCCGCCGTCCAGGCGGGCATCGCGGTGCACGCACCCGGGCGCACGTCGGCGGCGCAACTGCGCGGGCGATACAATGTCTAGTGTGCGAAGAACCAGGAGCCACTAAATAGATGGCCAAGCAGCAGGTCTACGACGCCTCCGCCATCCAGGCCCTCAAGGGCCTGGAGCCCGTGCGGCGCATGCCGGGGATGTACACGCACACCGTGCATCCCCTGCACATCGCGCAGGAGGCGATCGACAACGCGGTGGACGAGGCGCTCGCCGGCCATGGCAAGCGCATCAGCGTGCGCGTGTTCAAGGACGGCTCGGTCGAGGTCGAGGACGAGGGCCGCGGCATTCCGGTGGACATGCACCCGGTGGAGAAGAAGCCCGCGGTGGAGGTCGCCTTCGGCATGCTGCACGCGGGCGGCAAGTTCGCAAGATCGGGCGAGGGCGTCTATCACATCTCCGGCGGCCTGCACGGCGTGGGCGTGGCGGTATCGAACGCGCTCTCCCGGCGCCTCGAAGTCACCGTCTATCGCGACGGCGGCAGGCACGCGATCGCCTTCGAGGGCGGCGAGCTCAAGAACAAGCTCAAGTCCGAGAAGATCAAGGAAAAGCGCAGCGGCACCGTGGTGCGAATGTGGCCCGACCCCAAGTACTTCGATTCGCCGAACATCCCGATGGCGGAGCTCGAGCACCTGGTGCGCTCCAAGGCTTACCTGCTGCCCGGCCTCACTACGGTGCTCGAGGTGGAAGGCAAGGAGAAGAAGAGCTGGAAGTACGAGCGCGGCATGGCGCAGTACTTCGACTTCATGCTGCAGGGGCGGGAGCTTGTCGCGCCGCTGTTCGCCGGTGAGCGCTACTTCAGCGAGTCGAACATCCCGGAGATCGAGCCGGGCGAGGGCGCGGCCTGGGCCGTGGGCTGGGTGGCCGAGGGCGAGGTGTTCGCCGACAGCCACGTGAACCTGATTCCCACGCGCTCGGGGGGCACGCACGAGGCGGGTTTTCGCGCGGGCATCTTCGACGCGATCAGCGCCTTCATGGATACGCGCGCGCTCGCCCCCAAGGGCGTGAAGCTGATCGCGGACGACGTCTGGGCGCGCGCCTGCTTCACGCTCTCGGCGAGGATCGTGCGCACGCAGTTCCACGGCCAGACCAAGGAGAAGCTCACCACGCGCCACGCGGCGAAGCTCCTGGAGCTGTGCGTCAAGGACGCCTTCGAGCTGTGGCTGAGCGAGCATCCTGACGAAGGCAAGAAAATTGCCGAGCTCGCGATCGAGCAGGCGCTCGCGCGCCTGGCGAAGGGCAAGAAGGTCGAGCGCAAGAAGTCCTCCGGCATCGCCACGCTGCCCGGCAAGCTCGTCGACTGCGCCTCGGGCGACGTGACGCGCAACGAGTTGTTCCTCGTCGAGGGCGACTCGGCCGGCGGCTCGGCGAAGGAGGCGCGCGACAAGGAGTCGCAGGCGATCCTTCCCTTGCGCGGCAAGGTGCTGAACACCATGTCCAAGGACAGCCGCACGGTCCTCGCCAACAAGGAGCTGCAGGCGATCGCCACCGCCATCGGCGTGGACCCGCACGGGCCCGAGGACGCGGTCGACCTCTCCGGGCTGCGTTACGGCAAGGTGATCCTGATGACGGATGCCGACGTGGACGGCGGTCACATCCAGGCGCTGCTGCTCACCTTCTTCTTCATGCACGCGCCCAAGCTCGTGGAAGCCGGCCACGTCTACGTCGCGCAGCCGCCGCTCTTCAAGGTGGAGATCCCGGCGCAAGGCAAAGGCAAGCCCGCGCGCCGCGCATATTGCCTGGACGACGACGAGCTCGAGGAAACGCTCGCCGCGCTGAAGAAGGAGAAAGTGAAGGAGGGCTCCTGGGAGATCTCGCGCTTCAAGGGCCTGGGCGAGATGAGCCCCGAGCAGCTCTGGGAAACCACCATGAACCCGGACACGCGGCGCCTGGTGCGCATGCAGCTCGACGCGAAGCAGATCAAGAAGGCGCGCGAGACCTTCGAGCTGCTCATGGACTCCGGCGAAGCCGAAGGTCGCCGCAACTGGATGCGCGAGCACTGGAAGACCGTGGAGGCGGATGTCTAGGAAGAAGGCGAAGCCCGTCTGGGAGCGGGCGTACAAGGGGCACGTGCTCTGGCAGGGACGGCAGAAGCTCGGAAAAGTGACGCTCGCGGGCGAAGGCAGCTATACCTGGGAAGCGGCGGGCCGCGCGGGCGCGAGCGACGACCTCGCCAAGGCCAAGCAGGCCGTGGAGCTCGCCGTGGCGATGGGTGACAAGCAACTGGACCTCTTCAGGTGACCATGGACACGCATACCCCGGACCTCTTCACGCCCGAGAACGGCGACGACGCAGCCCCGATCGAGCAGCACGCCTCGCAGGCCTACCTCGGCTACGCGGTCTCTACCGTAAAGGCGCGGGCGCTGCCCGAGATCGCCGACGGCCTGAAGCCCGTGCAGCGGCGCATCCTCTACGCGATGGGCGATGCCGGCACGCAGGGCTTCGCCAAGTGCGCGCGCTATGTGGGCGAGGTTCTCGGCAAGTACCACCCGCACGGCGACTCCTCCACCTACGAGGCGATGGTGCACCTCGCACAGCCCTTCTCGATGCGCTACCCGCTCATCGACGGTCAGGGCAATTTCGGCTCGCGCGACGGCGACTCGGCGGCGGCCTATCGCTACACCGAGGCGAAGCTCTCGCGCTTCGCCGAGCTGATGCTCGCCGAGATCGGCGAGGGCACGGTCGACTTCCAGAAGAACTACGACGGCAAGTTCGACGAGCCGGTCCTGCTGCCCGCGCGCCTGCCCTTTGGCCTGCTGAACGGCTCCTTCGGCATCCCGGTGGGCTTCTCGACGCGCATTCCTTCGCACAACCTGCGGGAAGTGGCCGCCGCCGCCGCGCTCGTCATCAAGCACCCGCGCGCCAAGCTCGAGGAGATCCTCGAGAAGCTGCCCGGCCCCGATTTCCCGGGCGGCGGGCAGATCATCTCCCCGGCGGCGGAAATCCGGCAGGCGTACGAGACGGGACGGGGTTCGTTGCTCGTGCGCTGCAAATGGGAAACCGAGCAGCTCGCGCGCGGGCAGTGGCGCGTGGTGATCAGCGAGCTGCCGCATGGGGTCTCGGTCAGGCAGGTGATGGAGGAGATCGAGGCGCTGGCGAATCCCAAGCCGGGCCTGGGCAAGAAGGAGGTCACGCAGGAGCAGAAGCGGCTGAAGCAGTTCATCCTCGACCAGATCGACCAGGGCGGAGTGCGCGACGAGTCCGATCGCAAGTCGAAGCTCCGCCTGGTGATCGAGCCGCGCTCGTCGCGCCAGAATCCGGAAGAGCTGGTGGCGGCGCTGCTGGTGCGGACGTCCCTCGAGTCCCGCTATGCGGTGAACATGACCTGGCTCGGCCTCGACGGCCTGCCCGAGACCAAGGGCATCGCCGACATCCTGCGCGAGTGGGGCGCGTGGCGGCTGCAGACGGTGCGCCGGCGCACGCAGCATCGCCTGGACAAGTGCGAGGAGCGCCTGCACATCGTCCTCGGGCGGCTGCTCGCCTACGTGAGGATCGACGAGATCATCAAGCTGATCCGCGCCGCGGAAGACCAGGCCGAAGCCAGGCAGAAGATGATGGCGAAGTGGAAGTTCACCGAGCGCCAGGCCGAGGACATCGTCAACATCCGCCTCGGCCAGCTCACCAAGCTCGACGGCGTGAAGCTGAACGACGAGCGCAAGGCGCTCGAGACCGAGAGGAAGGCGCTCGAGGCGATCCTCGGCGACGACAAGGAGCTCAAGAAGCTCGTCATCCGCGAGCTCGACGAGGACGCGAAGAAGTTCGGCGATGCGCGCCGCACGCTGATCAAGGCGGAGGAGCGTGCGCAGATCGAGCGCACCGTGGTGCAGGAGCCGATCACCGTGATCCTGTCGCAGAAGGGCTGGATCCGCGCGCGCACCGGCCACGGCATCGACCTCGGCACGCTCGGCTTCAAGGACGGCGACGGCCTGCTGCAATCGCTCGAGTGCAAGACCACCGACCCGGTGATCGTGCTCGCCGCCTCCGGCAAGAGCTTCACGCTCGATGCGGCGGCGATCCCCGCGGGGCGCGGCGACGGCGCGCCGGTGAACACGCTGGTCAATTCCTCCTCCGACGATATCGTCTGGATGGGCACGGGCGATCTCAACCGAGCGCTGCTCATGCATAGCTCGTCGGGTCAGGGATTCGTCTGCAGGCTCGGCGACCTCGTCGCGAAGACCAGGCAAGGCAAGGACTTCATGAGCGTCGCCGCGGGCGCGCGCGCGCAGGCGCCCGCGCCGGTCACCGACGGCAAGTACGTGGCGGCGCTGTCCTCCGACGCCCGCCTGCTCCTCTTCCCGCTCGGGGAGGTGCCGGTGCGCCCGCACGGCGGCGTCGGCGTGCAGCTCCTCGCGCTGCCCGACGACGTGACGCTTGCCTCGGTCGCCGTCACCGACGGCAAGTCGCTCGCCGTCTCCGGCATCAAGCGCAAGAACCGCGCGCTGGAGACGCTGGACGCCAAGCAGCTCGCCGAGCACATGGGCAAGCGCGCGCAGCGCGGCCGCGTGTGCGACGCGGGCTTCAGGCCGGATCGCGTTGGTTCCTAGCGAGCTCAGGCCGGCCCTCGCGCCCGCGGCGATCCTCGCGGCCGCGGCGCTCGCCGTGTGGGCCGGCCCGTCGCTGCCGGCCTCGCTCAGCGGCCTGCGCACGCTCGGGCCCTACGCGGTGCTGGCGCTCGGCGTGGCGTTCGCGCTGCGCTTCAATCGCGGGCGCGCGCTGATCCTGCTCGGCTCGCTGCTCGCCGCCTACGCCGGATATCACTACGCGCAAGGACTGGGCGGCTTCGCCGAGAAGGCCGTCTACACGGCGCTGGTGGTGCTCGTGCCCCTCAACGCGCTGGTCGCCATGACCTTGCCCGAGCGGGGAGTGATCTACCACGGCAGCTACCGCTGGCTCGTGCTCCTCGGCGTCGAGGCGCTGCTCATCCTGTGGATCGCCGCGGCGGGACGCAGCGCGCTCTCGGGCCTCGCCTGGCAAGGGGTGCTCGAGCACTGGCTGTTCCGCTCGCCGCCCACGCCCCTCGCCGGGCGCCTGATCTTCGGCGCGGCGTTCATCGCCGCGGTGTGGCGCGCCTGGCCCAAGCACACGCCGCTCGACATCGGCCTGGCGGCCGCGCTCGCGGCGTTCTTCACCGCCGCCGAATGGGCGGCGTCGCCCGCGGCATTCGCCGCATTCCTGTGCGCAGCGGGCGCCGTGGTGCTGGTGGCGTTCGTGCAGGAATCGCACCGCCTCGCGTTCCGCGACGAGCTGACGGGGCTTCCCGGGCGCCGCGCGCTCGACGAGCAGTTGCGCGCGCTCGGGCCGCAGTACACGATCGCGATGATCGACGTCGACCACTTCAAGAAGTTCAACGACACGCACGGCCACGACATCGGCGATCAGGTGCTCAAGCTCGTCGCCGCGCGCCTGGCCGAGGTGGGCGGCGGCGGCGTGGCCTTCCGCTACGGCGGGGAGGAGTTCAGCGTGCTGTTCGCGGGCAAGAGCCTGAAGGAGGCGCTGCCCTATCTGGAGAACACGCGCGACGGCGTCGAGCGCTACAAGATGGCGGTGCGCGGTGGCGAGCGCCCGCGCGAGCAGGAGGCGGGCATCCGCCGGCGCGGAGACAGCGTGCCGACGAAGCTCCTGTCGGTGACCGTGTCGATGGGCGCCGCCGAGCCCGAGTTCGAGCGCCAGCCGCCCTCGCAGGTGCTGAAGGCCGCGGACGAGGCGCTGTACCGGGCCAAGAAGGGCGGTCGCAACCGGGTGAGCACGTGAGCTGGGATCCCGCGCAGTACCTGCGCTTTGCCGGCGAGCGCATGCGCCCGGCGGTGGACCTGCTGGCGCGCATCGGCATGGCGTCTCCCGCCAGCGTGGTGGATCTGGGCTGCGGCGCCGGCAACCTCGCGCCGCTGCTGCTGGCGCGCTGGCCGCAGGCGCGCCTCACCGGCGTGGACAACTCGCCCGAAATGCTGGCCCGGGCGCGCAAGGATCATCCGGGCGCGCACTTCGAGCTCGCCGACATCGGCGCGTGGCGGCCGCGGACTCCCGTGGACGTGGTCTACAGCAACGCTGCCCTGCACTGGCTCGCGAGCCACGAGCAGCGCATCGTGCAGCTCCTCGAGGAGGCGGTGGCGCCGGGCGGCATGCTTGCCGTGCAGATGCCACGGAACTTCTCTGCGCACTCGCATACCTGCATCGTCGAGACGATCGAGCAGGGACCATGGCGCGCCAGGCTCGAGCCGCATCTGCGCCGCGAGCCCGTCGCGGCGCCCTGCGTGTACTGGCGGTTGCTCGAAGCGCGCGCGGCGGAACTGCAGATCTGGGAGACGGAGTATCTGCAGGTGCTCTCGGGCGACAACCCGGTCGCCGAGTACACCAAGGGCACGTGGTTGAAGCAGTTTCTCGACCGGCTCGAACCCGCCGAGCGCAACGCGTTCGAGGCGGACTATCGCCGGCGCGTGCGGGCCTGGTATCCGCCCGAGCCGGACGGGCGGACGCTGTTTCCGTTCCGGCGCCTGTTCATCGTCGCGCGCCGCCGCTAATTCCGGAAATTCCCCTTGTGTTTCCGGGCCTTAGGCCTCATACTGCCCGCCTTTCGAGATTCGCAGGTGCCCTCATGGCCAAGGAAGAAATGCTGGAGATGGAAGGGGTGGTGCAGGAAGTGCTGCCCAGTACGCAGTTCCGCGTCGAGCTCACCAACGGCGCGCAGGTGCTCGCTTACGCCGGCGGCAAGGTGCGCAAGAACCGCATCCGCATCCTCGCGGGCGATCGCGTCACCATGGAAATGTCGCCCTACGACCTGACGCGGGGCCGGATCAGCTTCCGCCACAAGGACGAGAATCCCGTCGCCGCGCCGCACCGCCGGCCGATGTTCAGGAAGCGCTAGCTTTTCCCGGGCGCCAGCCCGGTGCAACGTCGATTCCGCCTGTAGGCCATGGAGAACACGGCTTGACGACGTGGATCACCGCCGCGCTCCTCGCGGCGCTCGTGGTCGCGGGGATCGTGCTGTACAACCGCCTCATCGCCGACCGCAACCAGGCGCGCCAGGGCTACGCCGACATCGACGTGCAGTTGAAGCGCCGCGCCGACCTCGTGCCTCAGCTGGTCGAGGCGGTGAAGGGCTACGCCGGCTACGAGAAGGCGCTTCTCACCACGGTCACCGAGCTGCGCGGCAGCGCGCTCGCCGCGCAAGGCGGCGCCGCACGCTTCGCGCTGGAGAAGCAGCTCGGCGAGCGCCTGCACCAGCTGGTGCTCCTGCAGGAGGCCTACCCGCAGTTGAAGGCCGATGCCAACTTTCGCGACCTCTCCGCCAAGCTGGTCGAGGTCGAGGACCACCTGCAGTACGCGAGGCGCTTCTACAACGGCGCCGTGAAGCAATACGTGACGCGCCTGGAGAGCTTCCCGGATCTCGTCGTCGCGCGCCTGTTTCGCTTCGAGTCGCTGCCTTTCTTCGAGACCGAAGACCGCGAGGCGGTGAAGGTCGCTCTTTGAGGGCGCTCTTCCTCGCGCTGCTGGTTACCGCGCTGCCCGCGCTGGGGCAGGAGCGGGTGCTCGAGTTCCACAGCGAAATCCACATCGGCGCCGACGGCGCCCTGAGCGTCACCGAGACCATCGCGGTGCATGCCGAGGGCAACGAGATCCGGCGCGGCATCCTGCGCGACTTCCCCACGGACTACCGCGACCGCCTTGGCGCCCGGGTGAAGGTGCCCTTCGAGGTGCTCGCCGTGAGCCGCAACGGCGCGCCGGAGCCCTGGAGGCTCGAGACGCTCTCCAACGGGACGCGCATCCGCATCGGCAACGCCGCCGTGATGCTGCCGCGCGGCCGGCACGAGTACAGGATCGCCTATCGCACCTCGCGCCAGCTCGGTTTCTTCGACAAGCACGACGAGCTCTTCTGGAATGTGAACGGCAACGGCTGGACCTTTTCTATGGACCGCATCGCCGCGGACGTGACCCTGCCCGCCGAGGTGCCTGCCGATCGCATTCGTGTGGAGGCCTACACCGGCCCGCAGGGTGCGCGCGGGCGCGACTACGTGGCCGAGACGCGCGCGGGCGGCGCGGGTTTCCACACTACGCGTGCACTGCCCGCCTATCAGGGGCTCAGCATCGTGGTGGAGTTTCCCAAGGGCTTGGTGCGCGAACCCTCGTCCCTGCAGCGGCTGCGTTGGTGGGTCGGCGACAACAAGCCGGTGCTGACGGGCGTGGGGGGAATCGCGTTGCTGCTCGCGTTCCTCGGGTGGCGCTGGCACCTCGTCGGGCGCGACCCGCGCGCCGGGCCTGCCTTCCCGCGCTACGAGGCGCCGCCGGGGATGGGGCCAGCGGAGGTGCGCTTCGTCGACCGCATGCAGTACGACCCGCAGTGCTTCGCCGCGGGGCTGCTGGGGTTGGGCGCGCGCGGGTTCCTGCGCATCCGCGATACGGGCGGCAGCTACGAGCTCGTGCGCACCGGCAAGGACGTGGACTGGCTGCCGGGCGAGCGCACGCTCGCGGGCCTGTTGCCCGGGCCGGGCAAGCCGGTGGCGATCGGCAAGACGCACAACCCGGCGGTGCAGATCACCCTGGAGGCGCACAAGCGCGAGCTCGCCGGGCGCTACGAGAACAAGCTGTTCTCGCGCAATCGCGGCTCGCACGGCGCGGGCATCGTGATCGCCATCGTCACCGCGGTGGCGATGATGATGCAGGACGCGCCCATGGTCGCGTTTGCCGTGATCTCGGTGCTGATGCTGATCCTGCTCGTGCTTTTCGCGCGCTGGCTGCCCGCCTACAGCGTCGAGGGCAGAAAGCTCCAGGACAGGATCCAGGGGCTGCGCCAGTACCTCGGCGTGGCCGAGAAGGACGACCTCGAGCGCATGAAGGCGCCCCCGCGGACGGCGGAGGAGTTCGCGAGGTTCCTGCCCTACGCGGTGGCGCTCGGCGTGGAGAAGACCTGGGCCGACCGCTTCACGGCCACGCTCGGTCTCGCAGCGGTGACGGCTGCGGTCGCCGGCTACTACGCCTCGAGCGCGGGCGGCGGCATGTTCAGCGGCGGCGGTATCGGCGACTCGGTCGCAGGAATGGCGAGCACCGTCAGCTCGGCGGCGACGCCGCCCGGTTCGACCTCGGGCGGGTCTTCCGGCGGCGGAGGCGGCGGGGGAGGCGGTTCGGGCGGCGGCGGCGGTGGTGGGGGCGGGAGCGGCTGGTGATCGTCATCCCCGAGAATGAGATCGAGCTCACCGCCGTGCGCGCGCAGGGCGCGGGCGGGCAGAACGTGAACAAGGTGTCGAATGCCGTGCATCTGCGCTTCGACATACGCGCCTCGACGCTGCCCGAGGAGGTCAAGCGCCGGCTGCTGCACCGCGGCGACAAACGCATCACGCGCACCGGGGTGGTGGTGATCAAGGCGCAGCAGCACCGGAGCCTCGATCAGAACCGCGCCGAAGCCCTGGCGCGGCTGCAGGCGCTGGTCGAGGCCGCCGCCTACGTGCCGAAGAAGCGTCGGCCGACGCGGCCGACGCGCGCTTCCCGGGAGCGCCGCATCGAGTCGAAGTTGCGGCGCGCGAAGGTCAAGGCGTTGCGCGGGCGCGTGCGGGACTGAGTTAAGATTCCCGCATGGACCGAGCCGCCGAACGCCGCAAGGAGATCAATACCGCCGTCGCGGACATCCGCGAGATCGAACGTCGCGACGGGGTCAACGCGGACAGCCTCGCGAAGATCAAGGCGCGACTGATCGAGCTCGCCGCGCGCACCGACCTGTTTGAGCCGAAGGACTATCCGCCGCCCGCGGTCGGCGAGAAGCTGCGCTCGTGCCTCTACCGGCTCTCGGAGGATGCCGATCACCGGTTCGCGCTCTATGCCAACTCCTCGCTCGGCGGCTACGGCACGCCGGCGCACAACCACACCACCTGGGCGGTCATCGTCGGCGTGACCGGCGAAGAGCAGAACCGCTTCTACGACCGCAGTCCCGACGGCGGCGTGCGCGAGAAGGGCCGCGACGTGGTGCGCCAGGGTACGGGCGTCGCCTTCATGCCAGAGGACCTGCACTCGATCCACATCGACTCGCCGCTGCTCAACTTCCACATGTACGGCCTCGCGCTCGAGCAGCTGCACCGCCGGGAGTTCTACAAGGAGAAGGAAGGGCGCTGGGAGGTCTTTCCGGCGCACTCGGACATCCGCGACGCGCGCGCATGACGCCCGAGGCGCTGCGCGCGCGGCTGCGGTCGGGCGGCGAGCTGGCGCTGCTCGACGTGCGCGAGCAGGGCGTGCACTACCGGGGCCATCCCTTCTTCGCCAGCTCGCTGCCGCTGTCGCGCCTGGAAATGCGGGCCGGCGATCTCGTGCCGCGCAAGAGCGCCCCCCTGGTGCTGCTGGACGGCGGCAACGAGGGCCTCGCCGAGCGCGCGAAGCGCAAGCTGACGCAGCTCGGCTACACGGACGTCGACCTTCTCGAGGGGGGGTGCGCCGCCTGGCAGGCGACCGGCGGCGAGCTGTTCAGCGGCGTCAACGTGCCTTCCAAGGCCTTCGGCGAGTTCATCGAGCATCACTACGGTACGCCGCGCATTGCGCCGGCCGAGCTGCGGCGGCTGCTTGAGTCCGGGCGCAAGCTGGTGATTCTCGATTCGCGCCCCTGGGAGGAGTATCACCGCATGAACATCCCGGGGGCGATCGACGTGCCGGGTGCGGAGCTGGTCTACCGGACGCCCGACCTCGCGCCCGACCCGGACACGCTGGTGGTGGTGAACTGCGCCGGGCGCACGCGCAGCATCATCGGCTGCCAGTCCCTGCGCAATGCGGGCTGGAAGGACGTGGTGGCGCTCAAGGATGGCACCATGGGCTGGGAGCTGGCGGGTTTCGAGTGCGAGCATGGATCGGAGCGCGTGGCGCCCGTGCCCTCGCAGGAAGGGCGGCTGCAGGCGCGAGCCGCGGCCGATGCGGTGGCCAGTCGCTTCGAGGTGAAATTCGCGCGCGCGCCCCAGGTGAAAGACTGGCTGGAAGTTACCTCGCGCACGACGTACCTGCTCGATGTGCGCTCGCGCGAGGAGTTCGAGGCGGGGCACCTGGCGGGCGCGCGCCACGCGCCGGGCGGCCAACTGGTGCAGGCGACCGACGAGTTCGTCGCCGTGCGCCACGCGCGCATCGTGCTCGCCGACCCGGAGCGCGTGCGCTCGGTGATGACCGCCTCGTGGCTGAACCAGATGGGCTGGGACGAGGTGTACGTGCTCGAGCCGGGTACGGGAGACTGGCCGCTCGAGCGCGGACCGCGCGAAGCGGAGATCCCCGGGTTCCAGCCCTGGTCGACCTTGTCCGCGCAGGAGCTGGCGCGCATACCCGCGACCGTGCTCGACCTGTCCACGAGCCTGCGGTTCCGCGCCCGGCACGTTCCCGGCGCGTGGTGGGCAGTGCGCGCGCGGCTCGAGGAAGCGCGGGCGAAGCTTGCGGACGCGCGCGAGCTCGTGCTGACCTCGGAGGACGGCGTCCTCGCGCATCTGGCGGCGCCGGAGGCGGCGGCGTTGTGGCCGCGCGCGCGGGTCCAGGTCCTGGAGGGCGGCAACCGCGCGTGGCTCGCCGAGAAGCTGCCGACGGAAACAGGCCTGGCGAACGCCACCACGTCGAACGACGACGTCTGGTACAAGCCCTACGATCACGAGCACGAGTCGGACTACGAGAAGCACGCCCGCGCCTACCTCGACTGGGAGGTGGCGCTGGTGGAGCAGATCAAGCGCGACCCGGCGATCCGTTTCCGGGCGTACGATTGACGCATGGGCCGGCCGATCTTCGACCAGGCGCTCGTTCACCCCGACATCCGCGACAAGATCGCCGCCTGGGGTGTCGGCATCGTGCGCGAGGTGCAGGACGTGGTCGCATCGAAGGCGGTCGTCGTCGTCGGCATGAAGATGAATCCGGCGCCCAGGAAGGCGCGCCGCCTGCTGGATGCCGCGGGCGTACCCTACACGTACCTCGAGTACGGCTCCTACCTTTCGGGCTACCGGCGGCGGTTGCCCCTCAAGCTGTGGACCGGATGGCAGACGTTCCCGATGATCTTCGTCAAGGGCGTGCTGATCGGGGGCGCGAGCGATCTGCGCAAGCTGATGCAAAGCGGCGAGCTCGCCCGCCGCCTGGGGGACTCCAGCGCGCAGACATGAGCGGCGACGCCTACCGCGAGCGGGCGCTCAAGATCCTGCCCTGGATCTGCACCCGTTGCGCGCGCGAGTTCCCGGCCTCGCGCCTTAGAGAGCTCACGGTGCATCACAAGGACGGCGACCATCATCACAACCCTGCCGACGGCAGCAACTGGGAGCTGCTGTGCATCTATTGCCACGAGAACGAGCACGCCCGCTACGAGGACGCGCGGGCCGGCGGCGGCGCAGAGCGCTCCAAGCCGGCGGCGACGCACAAGCCGCTGGCCGGCCTGGGCGAGATGCTCAAGCGCAAGCGCTGAGGCACGCATGGATGCCGCGCGGGTCGTCCTCGATACCAACATCTGGCTCGACTGGCTGGTATTCGACGACCCCGGCATCGCCCCGCTGCGCGAGGCGCAGGCGGCAGGCAGGATCGAGATCGTCATCGATGAGGCCTGCGAAGCGGAACTGGTGCGCGTGCTGGCGTACGACCTCGGCGCCTATTCGCTGGATGCGGCGGCGCAGACGCGCTGCGTCGCCCGGTGCCGGGGCATCGCGACCCGGGTTTCGGCGCACGCCTCCAGCGGCCTGCCGGCCTGCCGGGATCCGGACGATCAGAAGTTTCTCATGCTGGCCGCCGCCGCCGGCGCGGCGCTGTTGATCTCCAAGGATCGTGCGTTGCTCGAGTTGTCGCCGCGCATGACGGACGTCCGCATCTTGACGCCGCAATCATTCGCATCGATGGCGTGACCATCGATCCGCAGCTGCTGGCCGCCTACCTTGCCGCCGAGTACGTCGTCTACAGCGAGCCGATGATCGTGTTGCGCATCGGTGAGCGGAGCGAAGCGCTGGATGCGCTCCTCGAGGACGCGGGCGCGGACGCGGCGGCGTTCGTGACCGCCGCCAATCCGGGCGGTCGCCCGGCGGACCCGGTGGACAACGCGCTCGCCGCCGAGGCGCTGCTGCTCTCCCAGGAGCAGGCCGGGTATGCCTGCGTGGCCGGCGAGGGCCGCGATCCGCTCGGCGACTGGCCGGCGGAGGCGAGCGTGCTGGTGTTGGGAATCGCGCGCAGCGAGGCCGCGATCCTCGGCCGCAGCTACCAGCAGAACGCGATCGTCTACCTCGAGCGCGGCCGCCCGCCCGAGCTGGTGCTGCTCGCCTAGCCGATCACCGTCACGATCACGCGGCGCGTGTGCGGCGCAAGCCGGTGCTCCCACAGGTAGACCCCCTGCCAGGTGCCGAGCGCGAGCCGGCCGGCGGCCACCGGGATCTGCAGGGCATTGGTGGTCAGTACGGCGCGCGCGTGCGCGGCCATGTCGTCCGGGCCTTCGTCGTCGTGCGCGTAGCCGGGGTCGCCGTCCGGCGCCAGGCGGGCGAAGATCGTCTCCAGGTCGTGGCGCACCGCAGGAGCGGCGTTCTCGCAGAGGATGAGCGATGCGCTCGTATGCTGCAGGAACAGGCTGCACAGGCCCACCTGCACGCCGCTGGCGCGCACGGCGCGCTCGACCTCCGCGGTGATTTCGGTGGTCCCGCGCCCACTGGTGCGCAGCGTCAGAGTCTCCTGGTGCATCATCGGCGGGTTCCGACGGCATTGTAGGAGACAATCCCCGCGGTGAAGCTGCCCGAGAACTCGTTGTTCGGCATGCTGATGCGCGCGCGCTGGTGGACGAGCGCGCTCGTCGCGCTCGGCGTGTTCGGGCTCGCGCGCCTCGTCCTGCCGGAAGGCCTGGCGTTGTTCGCGGCGCTGCCGTTCGGCGTGATCGCCTGCGTGGTCGTCTGGAAAGAGACCCGGCAGCCGCGCGGCGCGCGTCTCGAGAGGCGCCTGGAGGCGCTGCGCGCCATGTCCTGGGAGGAATTCGCGGACGCGCTGCAGGCCGGCTACCGGGAGGCAGGCTTCGTCGTGCGGCGCATCGACGGTGCCGCGGATTTCGAGCTGGAGAAGGCGGGCCGGTTGTCCCTGCTCAGCGCCAGGCGCTGGAAGGCCGCGGTGATGGGGGTCGAGCCACTACGCGAGCTGGCGGCGGCAGGGGCGAAGCGCGGGGCGTCGGAATGCCTGGTCGCGGTCGCCGGGGGCATGTCGGACAGGGCGAGAGCGTTCCTGGCCGAGAAGGGCATGAAGGCGGTGGAAGCCAGCGAGCTCGTGCAGTTGGCGCGCAAGCCCAGGTGAGCCTCGCGCCAAGCATGACGCCGTCCGGCGCCCGGTTCTCCGCCTGCCGACGCTGGCGCACGCTGCTGTGGCGCTGCTGGGACGCCGGCAAGCCGGTGGCGAACTTCGTCATGCTCAACCCGAGCACCGCGGACGAGTCGGTGCTCGACCCGACCTGCGCGCGGGCAAGGGATTACGTCGAGCGCTGGGGATATGGCGCGCTGCTCGTGACCAACGTCTTCGCGTGGCGCGCGACGGATCCTTTGCGGATGCGCGCCGCAGCGGACCCGGTGGGCAGGGGAAACGATGCGGCGATCCTGCGCGCTGCGCGGTCGGCGCAGCTGGTGGTCTGCGCCTGGGGCAATCATGGCTCGCACCTGGATCGGTCGACGCGGGTCAAGGCCCGGCTGCAGCGCGCGGGGATCGCGCTGCACGTGCTGCGCCTGAACGCCAATGGCGAGCCCGCGCACCCGCTCTATCTGCACTCGAGCCTGTGGCCCCGGCCCTGGAAGTGAAAAGCCCCGCAGATGCGGGGCTTGTCTTGCTGCGTCCTCCCAGCCGGGTCTCAGGCAGGCGCCGGTTCCTTCGCGCCCGGCTCGATCACGCCGGGCCGCGCGGGCGCGGCTGGCGTCTTGGGCTGTTGCATCTTCTCCCCGGCTTCCTTCATCGCCCGGCGCGCCTCTTCGGCGCGGCGCAGGTAGTACTCGACGTCGTATTCCCAGCACATGGCGCACCTCCGTTCGGTGGGCACGGCAGGCCCATGCTACGCGCGCCGCTTCAGCTTTTCAACAGCCTATCCAGGTGCTCGATGTCGTTGATGACGCGCCACTCGCGCGCGCCGGCGGATTCGACGCGCTTCTGCCAGGCCTCCAGCCGCCCCAGGTAGCGCCGCGGATCGACGTTGTCGGTGCGCAGCTTGACGACGTTCACCGCCACGACGCGGATGTCCTTGAGGTCGATGGGAAAGTCGCGGATGGTGGCGCGGTCGAGCTCCTCCTGCATGTCGGAGAAGATGAGGATGGTCTTCCTCCCGGCACCGGTCTCGTTGAGGAACAGCGAGCCCTGGATCAGGCCCCCGGTGATGTCGGTGTTGACGCTGCCGCGCGCGGTGGAGGTGAAAGCTTCGACCTGGTCGCGGAACTGGCGCTTCTGCGCATTCGCCTGGGACGGGCGCTGGTCGAACGTCGCCTTGGCGATGATGTCCTTCTCGCTGAAGCTGCGGCTGCGCACGCGCGCCACTGCCAGCGAGTCGCCGGGCTGGAGGGACCCCAGCAGGTAGTTCACGATCAACTGCGCCTTGCCGACTTCCTCGGCGTAGGTGCCCGACGTATCCACCAGCAGGTAGACCGCGTGCACATGGCTGCGGGGATCGGTGCAGCCCGCGGCGTGCACGGCGGCGAGCACCGGCAGGGCGACGAGAAATTCCCGGCGTCTCATGTCGGCTTCTCCGCTTCCAGGTCCACTCTGCGGGCACGCACCGAACCCGGACGGGTGTTCTTCAGCCAGCGCTCGGCGAGCAGCGGCAGCACGATGAAGATGTCGTAGACGGTGATCAGCACCCTGCACAACTGACGCGTGGCGTTGCCGACGACGCGCAGGAGAACCGCGGCGCCACGCAGGAGGATGACCAGCGCCGCGCCGCCCACCGTCCTCGCGGAAACGATGAAGGACTCCAGAGGCACCGCGACGAAAGCCAGGGCGAACGGCAAGATGAAGCCGAGCAGCATCTGCCCGGCGGTCGGGATCGCCGAAAGCCAGCCGTCGGCCACGTGCGCCTGGGTGGCGGCGAGCGATTGCAGCAGCGCCTGCTTGTCGGCGATCAGCATGTCGCGCATCAGCGCCAGGGCCGCCTCGATGCCCGCGAGGATGAGCAGCAGCGTGAACGACGCCCACATCATCCGCTTGCGCATGACTTCGCCCAGACTGTGGATGCGCGGAAAGAGATGCGTGATGCGCAGCGTCTCCATGAGGAACAGGCCCATGGTCGCCTCGACGAAGATGATCACCAGCGCCGCCACCTCGGAGGTGCGCAGCGACGCCGTGAGATAGTCGCCCGCGCCGACCATC
>DATFEJ010000216.1:0-2556 GCA_035251235.1 Burkholderiales bacterium | reverse complement strand
CGCGCTACTGGGAAGGGGCGAAGCTCGCGCGCCTGCCGGTGCACGCCGATTTCGGTGAATTCTGGCGCGCGCTCGAGTGGATGGGCCTGCAGCGCCACCTCAAGGTGCTCGGCATCTTCGCGCGCCTCGCCTACCGCGACGGCAAGGCGCGCTACCTTGCCGACGCGCCGCGCTTCCTCGCCTACGCCCGCACGGTCGCGCGCCGCTACGCCGCGCTCGCGCCGCTCGCGCGCCTGCTCGATGAGCTCGAGGCATGAAGGCAATGGTGCTCGCCGCGGGCCTGGGCACGCGCCTGCGGCCGCTCACCGATTCGGTGCCGAAAGCGCTGGTCGAGGCGGGCGGCAAGCCGCTCATCGCCTGGCAGCTCGAACGGCTCGCGCGCGCGGGCTTTCGCGAAGTGGTGATCAACCTGTCGTGGCTGGGCGAGGCGATCGCGGCGCGCCTGGGCGACGGGCGCGCCTTCGGCCTCGCCATCGCCTATTCGCGCGAGCCCCAGCCCCTGGAGTCCGCGGGCGGCATCGCGCAGGCGCGCGAGCTGCTCGGCCCGGGCCCGTTCGCCCTCGTCAACAGCGACGTGTACTGCGACTACGACCTGGGCGCGCTGCGCCGCCGCTCGCTCGGGCCGAACCTGGCGCACCTGGTGCTGGCGCCGAATCCCGCGCACCACCCCGAGGGCGACTTTTCCCTCGCCGACGGAGTGGTCGGCAACCAAGGGGCGCCGCGCTACACTTACACGGGCATCGCGCTCATCGACCCGGCGCTGGTCGCGCCGGTGCGCCCGGGCGAGAAGTCGCAACTTGCGCCGCTGCTGCGTGCGGCCGCTGCCGGGGGGCGCCTCTCGGGCGAGTTGCACGCCGGGTTGTGGCGCGACATCGGCACGCACGAGCGCCTGGCCGAGCTCGACGCGCTGTTGAATGGGGAATCTCGCGGATGAAGGCGAACGACCTGAAGCTGTTCGACCTCGCGGCGCACGCCGAGCGCCGCCGGCGCCTCACGGCGCTGCTCGGCGAGGGCATTGCGGTGGTGCCCACCGCGCCGGAGCGCGCGCGCAACCGCGACAGCCACTACCCCTACCGGCACGACAGCTACTTCTACTACCTCTCCGGCTTCGCCGAGCCCGAGGCGGTCCTGGTGCTCGCGGGCGGCGCGAAGCCGCGCACCATCCTGTTCTGCCGCGAGCGCGACCCCGAACGCGAGATCTGGGACGGCTTTCGCCATGGCCCGGCCGGCGCGCGCGAGCGCTTCGGCTTCGACGAAGCGCACCCGATCGCCGAGCTCGACACGCACATGACGACGCTGCTCGCCGACCGGCCGGCGCTCTGGTACCCGGCTGGCGCCGACCCCGAGTGGGACGCGCGCGTCATGCGCTGGCTGAATGCGGTGCGCGCGCAGGCGCGCGCCGGCGTGACCGCGCCGCATCGGCTGCACGACCTGCACGCGGCGCTCGACGAGATGCGCCTGGTGAAGGACGCGCACGAGCTCTCGCTCATGCGCCGCGCGGCGGCCATCTCGGCCGGCGCGCACCGCCGCGCCATGCTCGCCGCGCGCCCCGGCGTGAACGAGTACGAGGTGGAGGCCGAGCTGCTGTACGAGTTCCGGCGCCAGGGCGCGCAGTTCCCCGCCTACTGGCCGATCGTGGCCGGCGGCGCCAGCGCCTGCGTGCTGCACTACGTGCAGAACGATGCCGCGCTCGCCGATGGCGCGCTGCTGCTCATCGACGCGGGCTGCGAGCTCGAGGGCTATGCCGCCGACATCACGCGCACCTTCCCGGTGAACGGCCGCTTTTCCGGCGCGCAGCGCGAGGTCTACGAGATCGTGCTCGCCGCGCAGCGCGCCGCGATGGACAAGGTGCGCGCCGGCAACGCCTGGAACGAGCCGCACGACGCCGCGGTGCGGGTGCTCGCGCAGGGCATGCTCGACCTGAAGCTGCTCGCCGGCAGTCTGGACGAAGTGCTGGAGAAGGAAACCTACAAGCGCTTCTACATGCACCGCACCGGACACTGGCTGGGGATGGACGTGCACGATGCGGGCGAGTACAAGCGCGCGGGCGCGTGGCGCACGCTCGAGCCGGGCATGGTGCTCACGGTCGAGCCGGGGCTGTACGTGCGCGCCGCGGACGACGTGCCCGAGCGCCTGCGCGACATCGGCGTGCGCATCGAGGACGACGTGCTGGTCACCGCGGGCGCATGCGAGGTGCTGACCGCCGCGGCGCCCAAGGCGGTCGCCGAGATCGAGGCGCTGATCCGTGACGGCCGGCGCTGACGTCGTCATCCTCGGCGCGGGTCCGGTGGGCTGCACGCTCGCCCTGGCGCTCGCCGGCTCGCGCCACGCCGTGCGCCTGGTCGATCCGCATGCCGCGCCGCCCGCCGGCTTTCGCCCCATTGCGCTCTCGCACGCCAGCCGCCTGATCCTCGAGCGGGTCGGCGCCTGGGGCGAGTTCGCCGCGACGCCGATCGAGTCCATCCACGTCTCGCAGCGCGGCGCCTTCGGCCGCGCGCGCCTGCAGGCGGCCGAGGCCGGCGTGCCCGCGCTCGGCTACGTCGCGCAGTACGCCGA
>DATFEJ010000287.1:0-15836 GCA_035251235.1 Burkholderiales bacterium | reverse complement strand
GGCGCTCGAGCCGCGCGCGGCGACCGGCGCCTGGGATGAAAAGACCGGGCGCTACACGCTCACCGCCGCCACGCAGGGCGTGGCGCTGGTGCGCAAGGTGCTCGCGGAAAGCGTGTTCAAGTGCGCGCCCGAGAAAATTCGCGTGCTCACGCACGACGTCGGCGGCGGCTTCGGCATGAAGACGCAGCCCTACGCCGAGTACGCGGCGCTGATGCACGCCGCGCAGCGCTGCGGCCGGCCGGTGCATTGGTGCGCGAGCCGCCTGGAGAGCTTCCTCGCCGACACGCACGGCCGCGACGGCGTGCTGGAGGGTGAACTGGCACTCGACGGCGGCGGGCGCTTTCTCGCGCTGCGCGCGCGCACGCGCGTCGGCATCGGCGCCTACGCCTCGACCTTCGCGGCGATCGTCGCCACCAACAACACCAAGAACTGCCTCTCCAGCGTGTACCGCATCCCCGCAATCCACACGAGCGTGAAGATGGCACTGACGAATGCCGCGCCGCTCGGCCCCTATCGCGGCGCGGGCCGGCCGGAAGCCATTTACCTGGTCGAGCGGCTGATCGACGAAGCGGCCCGCGCGACCGGCATCGATCGCGTCGAGTTGCGCCGGCGCAACCTCATTCCGCCCACCGCCATGCCCTACGCGGCGCCGAGCGGCCAGACCTACGACAGCGGCGAGTTCGAGGCGGTGCTCGACAAGGCGCTGGCGCTCGCGGACTGGAAGGGATTCCCCGCGCGGCGCAAGGCATCCGCGGCGGCGGGGCGCTTGCGCGGCATCGGCGTTTGCTGCTTCCTCGAGGTGGCGGGCGGCAGCCCGCTCAATGAGTCCGCCGACCTGCGCTTCGAAGCCGACGGCACCGCGGTGCTGCGCACCGGCGCGCAGGCGATGGGCCAGGGGCAGATGACCACCCTTCCCCTCATCCTCGCGAAGCAGCTGCAGGTGGACGTGCGGCGCGTGCGCATCGTGCAGGGCGACAGCGACGAGGTGCCCGGCGGGCTGCCGACCGTGGCCTCGCGCTCCACCATGATGGTCGGCGGCGCGATGCTCAAGGCGGCGGACGAAGCGATCCGCAAGGGCCGGGAATTCGCCGCCGAGCTGCTCGAGGCTGCGCCGGCGGACATCGAGTATGCGGCCGGCGATTTCCGGGTGGCGGGCACCGACCGCGCCGTAGGCTGGAAGGATCTGGCGCAGAAGAAGGGCCGGCAGCTCGATACCGCGGCCGCCTTCAGCGCCCCCGAGATGAGCTTCCCGAACGGCTGCCACGTCTGCGAGGTGGAAGTCGATCCCGAAACGGGCGTCGTACAGGTGATCGGCTACGCGGCCGTGGACGATGTCGGCCACGTGATTCACGAGACCATCGTCGACGGCCAGATCCACGGCGGCGTCGCGCAGGGGCTCGGCCAGGTGCTCGGCGAGCAGGTGGTGTACGGTGAGGATGGGCAACTGCTCACCGCCTCCTTCATGGACTACCCGATGCCGCGCGCCGACGACCTGCCGATGCTCAAGCTCGGCCACCACGTCGCGCCCTGCACCACCAATCCGCTCGGCGTGAAGGGCGCGGGCGAGTCGGGCGTGGCGGGCTCCATCCCGGCGGGCGTGAACGCGGTGCTCGACGCGCTCGCCGCGCGCGGAGTGACGCAGCTGGACATGCCGATGACGCCGCTGCGCGTCTGGCAAGCACTGAACAAAGGGAGGCAAGCATGAACACTTCGGCCAAGGACCTGCGCGTGCTGGTCACCGCGGGCGCCGCGGGCATCGGGCTCGCGATCGCGCGCACGTTCCGCGACGCAGGCGCGCGCGTCTTCGTCTGCGACATCGACGACCAGGCGCTCGCCGCGCTCGACAAGGACATCGGCCGCACCAAGGCGGATGTCGCGAGCCGCGCGGACGTGGACCGGCTGTTCGCCGAGTCGCAGAAGGCGCTCGGCGGCCTGGACGTGCTCGTCAACAACGCAGGCATCGCCGGCCCGACCGGCAAGGTCGAGGACATCGCGCCGGAGGACTGGGACCGGTGCATCGCCATCGACCTCACCGGCATGTTCAATTGCACGCGCAAGGGCATGCCGCTGCTGAAAGCCGCGGGCGGCGGCAGCATCGTCAACCTCTCCTCGGCGGCGGGACGGCATGGCTTCCCGCAGCGCACACCCTACGCCGCGGCGAAATGGGGCGTGGTCGGCTTCACCAAGAGCATCGCGGTGGAGGCCGGGCCGGACAAGGTGCGCTGCAACGCCATCCTGCCGGGCCTGGTCGAAGGCGAGCGCATCGAGCGCGTGATCGCCGCGAAGGCCAAGGCGCTCGGCGTGCCGCACGAGCAGTTCCGCGCGCAGCTCCTCGCCACCACCAGCCTGCACTCGGCCGTGACGGCGCAGAACATCGCCGACATGGCGCTTTTTCTCTGCACCGAGGCGGGCAGCCGCATCACCGGGCAGGCGATCCCCGTGGACGCCGACGTCCGCTACCTCGTCTAAGGAGAATTCGCATGGCCGCAGCCCAAGGAAAAGTCATCATCACCTGCGCGGTGACGGGGTCGATCCACACCCCCAGCATGTCGCCGCACCTGCCAGTGACGCCCGCGGAGATCGCGCGCGCCGCGATCGGCGCCGCGCAGGCGGGCGCCGCGATCGTGCACCTGCACGCGCGCAATCCGAAGGACGGCAGCCCCTCGCAGGACCCGGCGCTGTTCCACGAGTTCCTGCCGCAGATCGCGGTGGCGAGCGACGTGGTGATCAACCTCACCACCGGCGGCGCCGCGACCATGACGACCGATGAGCGCCTGCAGCCCGCGCTGCAGTTGAAGCCCGAGGTCGCCTCGCTCAACATGGGCTCGATGAACTTCGGCCTGTACGAAATGCTCGGGCGCTACAAGGACTTCAAGCACGACTGGGAGAAGCCCTACCTCGCGAACTCGGACGACCGCATCTTCAAGAACACGTTCAAGGACATCGCCCACATCCTGACCTCCTGCGCGCAGAACGACACGCGCTTCGAGATCGAGTGCTACGACATCGGGCACCTGTACACCGCGGCGCACTTCCTCGACCGGGGCCTCATCAAGCCGCCGCTCTTCATCCAGTCGGTATTCGGCATCCGCGGCGGCATCGGCGCGCATTCCGAGGACGTCGCGCACATGAAGCGCACCGCCGATCGCCTCTTTGGCGACGCCTACTACTGGTCGGTGCTCGGCGCGGGGCGAAACCAGATGGCGGTTGCCGCCCAGGCGGCGGTGATGGGCGGCAACGTGCGCGTCGGGCTGGAAGACAGCCTGTGGCTCGGGCGCGGGCAGCTCGCCAAGTCGAACGCCGAGCAGGTGGGCAAGGCGCGGCGCATGCTGGAGGAGCTCGGCCTCGCCATCGCCACGCCCGACGATGCGCGCCAAATGCTCAAGCTCAAAGGAGGAAAGAATGTCGCTTTCTAGATGGCTCTTTGCATTCGCGCTGGGCGTCGTCCCGGCGCTCGCGGCCGCCCAGGAATGGCCCGGCGCCAAGCCGGTGAAGTTCGTGGTGCCCTTCCCGCCCGGCGGCACGGTCGACCCGCTCGCGCGGCTGATGGCCACCAAGCTCGGCGAGTCGCTCGGCGGCCAGTTCATCGTCGAGAACCGGCCCGGCGCCGGCGGCTCGGTCGGCACCGCTCAGGTGGCCAAGGCGGAGGCGGACGGCTACACATTCGTCTTCGTGTTCGACTCGCACGGCGTCAACCAGGCGCTCTTCAAGAGCCTGCCCTACGACACGGTGCGCGACTTCGCGCCGGTGATGCTGGTCGGCACCGCGCCCTACGCCATCGCCACCCAGGTCGACAAGCCTTACCAGAGCTTCGGCGACGTCGTCGCGGCGGCGAAGGCGAAGCCCGACGCGATCACCATCGGCTCGATCGGCAACGGCACCATCGGCCACCTGACCGCGCTGATGGCCCAGCAGTCGGGCGGCTTCAAGATCACCCACGTGCCCTTCGCGGGCGGCGGGCCGATGACGCAGAACCTGCTCGGCGGCCACATCGAGCTGGGCATCGGCTCGGCGGCGCTGATCACGCGGCAGGTGAAGGGCGGCAAGGTGCGCGCGCTCGCCACGACCGGCGAGAAGCGCGCGCCGACGCTGCCCGAGGTGCCGACGCTCGCCGAGCAGGGCATTGCCGGCGTGGTGGCGTACGCCTGGTGGGGGATCTTCGCCCCGGCCGGCACGCCGCAGCCCGTCATGCAGAAGTTCTGGACGGGCCTGAAGAACGCGCTCGCGCTGCCCGACGTGCAAAAGACGCTCGTCGAGGGCGTCGGCATGGAGATCCTCGCCGCGAGCCCCGAGGACACGCAGAAGTTCCTGCTCGCCGAGATGCAGCGCTGGGGCAAGGTGGTGGCCGACCACGGCATCAAGGTGGACTGACGCAAACGGGGCGAGGGATGCTCCGGCCGCCGCCGCTCGCCTGCGACTGCCACATCCACGTCTTCGGGCCGTTTGCGCGCTACCCGCTCGACCCGGCGCGCAAGTACACGCCCGGGGAAGCGACGCTCGAGGAGTACCTCAAGGTCGCCCGCACGCTCGGCACCGGGCGCGTGGTGCTGGTGCAGCCGAGCGTCTACGGCACGGACAGTTCGTGCCAGCTCGACGCCCTGCGCCAGCTGGGCGAGCGGGCGCGCGGCGTGGCGGTCATCGACGAGGCCACGAGCGACGCGCAGCTCCTTGAGCTGAACGGCGCCGGCTTCGAGGGAGCGCGGCTCAACCTCACGCGCGAGGCGGACCTCGGCTCGCTCGAGCGGCTCGCCGCGCGCGAGCTGACGAAGCGCAATCCGGAGCGGCTCGTCTGGGGCACCGACTGGCCGCACCCGGACGTGGCGGTGCTGCCGGAGGACCAGGCGCTGCTCGACGTCCTGGAGAACTGGGTGCCGGACGAGGCCATGCGGCACCGCATCCTGGTGGACAATCCGGCGAAGCTCTACGGCTTCTGATGAAGTGGCACGTGCACTGGCCGGCCGGGGTGCTCGCGCTGATCGGGGTGGTGTTCTTCGCCGCCGACCGCCTGACGCGCACGCCGACCGTCGTGCACGCGGTGCCCGGGCAGGCGATCGAGATTCCGGCGGCGCGCGACGGGCACTACTATCTCCAGGGCGCGGTGAACGGCGTGCCCATTCGATTCATGATCGATACCGGGGCGACCTACGTCTCGGTGAGCGGCAAGTTCGCGGTGAAGGCGGGCCTGCCCGAGGGCGTCAAGGGCCATTTCAGCACGGCGAACGGCACCGTCGAGGGCAGGATCGTGAAGGGCCAGGTCGTCGAGGCGGAAGGATTCAAGGTGACGGGACTGAGCGTGGCCGTCATGCCGCTCGGCGGCAAGCAGGGACTGCTCGGGCAGAACTTCCTGAGGCGCTTCGAAGTGACGCAATCGGCGGGGATCTTGCGTCTGAAGCTTGCCGAGTGACGGGGCATATCGATATCGGCACAATCCGGGGTCCGAACCCAGGGGAGGCAGGCATGCCCAGGACCATACTCATCACCGGCGCGGGAAGCGGCTTCGGCCGCGGCGCCGCTCTCGAGCTCGCCAAGCGCGGCCACAAGGTGATCGCCGCCGTGCTCAACGACGAGCAGAAAGCCGAACTCGCGAAGGCCGAGCCGAAGCTCACCGTCGTCAAGCTCGACATCACCAAGGCCAACGACGTGGCCAAAGTCGACCAGTGGGACCTGGACGTCTTCATCGCCAACGCCGCCGTAGGCCAGACCGGGCCGCTCTCGCTCATTCCGCTGGAGCGGCTGCGCGCGGTGTTCGAGGTGAACGTGTTCGCCACCGTCGCCATCACGCAGCGCGTGGCGCTGAAGATGAGGAAGAAGCGCGCCGGGCGCATCATCGTCATGTCCTCCATCGGCGGCGTGCGCGCGGGCCTCGGGTCCGGGCCCTACACCATGACCAAGCACGCCATCCAGGCCTTCGGCACTGCGCTGCGCGCCGAGCTGAAGATGTTCGGCGTGGACGTCTGCACCATCAATCCGGGCCCCTACGCGACAGGCTTCAACGACCGCATGGCGAAGAACCCAGGCGACTGGTTCGACCGCAAGACCGCGGCGCCCGAGGACGTGGCCGCCATGGACGCGCTCGTGCAGCGCATCACCGTGGGCCAGCTCGATCCGGCCGACGTGGTGAAGCGCTACGTCGAGCTGGTCGAGACGGACAGGACCGATTTGGTCAACTTCGTTCCCCCGGACATCCTGGAGCGCATGAGCAAGGCAATGTCCACATCCTAAATATGTAAGTCTTATAAAACAAAGGAGTAACATTACCACTTGACTTCGGTCGATCGACCGAATTAGAGTTGCCTGGAGTCGACCATGACCCAGAAGCTCGTCAAGCTCGCAGCCCGCGAGGCACTCCTGGAAGCCGCCAAGGCAGTCCTTCGCGAACGCGGCTACGCCGCGCTCTCCACCCGCGAGGTGGCCACCGCCGCGGGTGTGCCGCTCAGCCAGATCCACTACCACTTCGGCTCCAAGCAAGGATTGGTGCTCGCGCTGTTCGAGTACCTCGACGCGCAGCTCCTCGAGCGACAGCAGGCGTTGTTCAACGATCCGTCCCTCAGTCTCGCCGACCAGTGGGATCGCGCCTGTACCTACCTGGACGACGACCTCGCCTCGGGCTACGTGCGCGTCATGCAGGAGCTCGCTGCCGCCGGCTGGGCCGATCCGGCCGTCGGCGCCGTCGTGCGCAAGTCGCTGGAGGACTGGATCGGTCTGGTCATCGAGCTCGCGCGCCGCTTCGAGCAGCAGTACGGCCCGCTCGGGCCGTTCACGCCCGAGGAGGTCGGCGCGCTCGTCTCCAACGCCTTCATCGGCGCGGAGAGCCTCGTGCTCACCGGGCTGGAAAAGAAGGACGTGCCGATCCGGGATTCCCTGCGCCGCATCGGCGCGCTGATCCGCAACCTCGAGAGGAGGAACCCATGAGAGCCCTTGGTTTTCTGTACGGCGTCGTCAGCTACGCGATCTTTCTCGCCGTCTTCCTGTATGCCATCGGCTTCGTCGGCAATCTGTGGGTGCCGATGTCGATCGACTCGGGACCCGCGGGGCCGCTGCTCGAGGCTCTGCTCGTCGACGTCGTGCTGCTCGGCCTGTTCGCAGTCCAGCATAGCGTCATGGCGCGCCCGGCGTTCAAGCGGTGGTGGACGCGCTTCGTTCCCCACCCCATAGAGCGCAGCACCTACGTGCTGCTGGCGAGTCTCCTGCTCGCCCTGCTCTTCTGGCAATGGCGCCCGATACCGGCGGTGGTCTGGAGCGTGCAGGACCCGGTGGCACAGGCCGGCTTGCATGTGCTTTTCGCCCTCGGATGGCTGATCGTCCTGCTGTCCACGTTCATGATCAACCACTTCGACCTCTTCGGCCTGCGCCAGGTGTACCTGTCGCTGCGCGGCCGCGAGTACACGCACCTGCCCTTCGTGACGAGAGCCCTCTACCGGTTCGTGCGCCATCCCATCATGCTGGGGTTCCTGATCGCCTTCTGGGCGGCACCGCAGATGACGCTCGGGCACCTCGTCTTCTCGATCGCCACGACAGGCTATATCCTGATCGGCGTGTTCTTCGAGGAACGCGATCTTGCCGCCTTTCACGGCCGGGACTTCGCGCGGTACCGCGAGGAGGTGCCGGCGTTCGTCCCGTTCCTGCGCCGCCGCCGGAATCATGCGGGCCAAGCTTCCGCGCAGTGAAGGCGCCGTGGAGCGCGGCGGCGTCCGCATCCACTACGAGGTCTACGGCGAAGGGCGGGACACGCTGCTGTTCGTCCCGCCCTGGTCGATCGTGCACTCGCGCATCTACAAGGCGCAGATTCCCTGGCTGAGCGACTACTACCGCTGCGTCACCTACGACCCGCGCGGCAACGGCCAGTCCGACCGGCCGAAGCGCCCCGAGGACTACACGGTGGAGCACAGCGTCGCGGACGCGATCGCGGTGCTCGACGCGACGAAAACCTGCGCGGCGGTCCTCGTCGGCATGTCGCTGGGCGGCGGGCTTTCCTCGATGCTCGCCGCGCTGCACCCGGACCGGGTGCGCGCGGCGATCCTGATCGGCACTACCGCCACCATCGGGCCCGCCTACCCCTACATGACGCCGACCCACTTCGTCGGGCCGCGCGAAAACTTCGAGGGCTGGAACAAGTACCACCGCGACTACTGGCTGCGCGACTACCGCGACTTCGCGCGCTTCTTCCTCGGCAACGTCTTCTCCGACCCGCATTCGACCAAGCAGCTCGAGGACGGGCTCGAGTGGGCGGCGCAGACGACCGGCGCGACCCTGGTGAACACCGTAGCGGCGCGAGCGATCGCGCCCTCGTTCGACATGGGCGAGGCGATGTACCGCAGCATCCGCTGCCCGATGCTCGTCATCCACGGCACCGACGACCGCATCCAGCCGATCGCGAGAGCGCGCAAGGTGGCGGAGGTGACCGGCGCAGAGCTCGTCGAGATCGAGGGCGGCGGCCACGCGCCGCAGGCGCGCTTTCCGGCGCGCGTCAACGCGCTGATCGTCGACTTTCTCGAGCGGCGGCTGGGCATGCTGGCGCCCCTGCGACCCGCAGCGGAGCCTCGGCCCGCGACGCGCGCGCGCAAGGTGCTCTACCTCTCCTCGCCGATCGGCCTCGGCCACGGCCGCCGCGACATCGCGGTCGCGCGCGAGCTGCGCAAGCTCCATCCGGACCTGCAGATCGACTGGCTCGCTCAGGACCCGGTGACGCGCCTGCTCGCCGCGCACAACGAGCGCATCCACCCGATCAGCGCGCGCCTCGCCAACGAGTCGCGGCACATCGAGCAAGAGTCCGGCGAGCACGACCTGCACGCCTTCCAGGCCATCCGGCGCATGGACGAGATCCTGGTCGCCAACTTCATGCGCTTCCAGGAAGCCGTCGAGCAGGATCACTACGACCTCGTCATCGCGGACGAGTCCTGGGACGTCGATCACTACTGGCACGAGCACCCGGAGCTGAAGCGCTCGGCGCTCGCCTGGTTCACCGACTTCGTCGGCTTCGTGCCGATGCCCGACGGCGGGGCGCACGAGGCGTACCTGTCGGCCGACTACAACGCCGAGATGATCAAGCACGTGGAGGCCCATCCGCAGCTTCGCGACCGCGCGATCTTCGTCGGCAATCCGCGCGACATCGTCGATCTGTCCTTCGGCGAGAACCTGCCGCGCATGCGCGAGTGGATTCCGAAGCACTACGAGTTCTCGGGCTACATCCTCGGCGTGCACCCCGAGTCCTTCGGGCCGCGCGACCTGCTGCGCGCGCTACTGGGCTACCGGCCCGGCGAGCGCGTCTGCATCGTCACGGTAGGCGGATCGGGGGTGGGCGCGCCGCTGATCCGGCGCATTCTGCAGACCGTGCCGCTGGTGCGCGAGCGGCTGCCGGGGCTGCGCGTCATCGTGGTCGCGGGACCGCGCATCGACCCTGCCTCCCTCGAGGTTCCGCTCGGGGTCGAGGTGCGCGCATTCGTCCCCGATCTCGACCGCCACCTTGCCGCCTGCGACCTCGCCGTCGTGCAAGGCGGCCTGACGACGTGCATGGAGCTGACCGCGGCGGGAACGCCGTTCCTCTATTTCCCGCTGCGCCGCCACTTCGAGCAGAACTTCCACGTTGCGCACCGGCTCGACCAGTACGGCGCGGGGCGGCGCATGGACTACGCCACCGCGACGCCGGAGGTCATTGCCGAGGCGATGCTGCAAGCCCTGGATGCGCCGGCCGGCTATCGTCCGGTCGAGGCGGACGGGGCTGCACTCGCTGCGAGGATGATCGCCGATCTGATCTAGCGGCAAGGTAGCCCGCCAGGTGCGCAGCGAGCTCGCGCGCATCCTCGCCCGCGCCGTCGATGAGCGCCGACTTGCGGCGCCGCAGGAACGGCAGGCCCATGACGTACAGGCCAGGGGCGTCCGCGACGCCGCCTTGGTGCCGGATGCGGCCCTTGCGATCGAGCACCGGCACTTCGAGCCAGGAGTAGTCGGGCCGGAACCCGGTCGCCCAGAGCACGGTGCGGATGCTCTTCAGGTCGAGCGCGAGCGGCGGCGAAGCCTCGATGCGCGTAGGCGCGAAGCGCTCGGGCGGCGGCGCGTCGATGCCCTTCTGCGCCGCCCAGGCGTCGATGGAATCGAGCAGCCGGTTCATCTTGAGGTCCGAGAGCGCCGCCTGGTTGGCGAGCGACCCGGAGAAGAGCGCCTTGCCGTCGCGCATTCCCGCCAGCCGTCCGGCGAGGCGAACGCCGATGGCGCTCAGCGCGTTCAGGTCCAGCATGCGGCCCTCGTCGTTGCCGGCGAGCTGCAGCGAGGGGACTTCGCGCACGCGGCCGAGGTCGTCCACCTCGTCATAGGCCAGGTCGAGAATGCCCGCGGCGTCCATCCACCACTGGATGTCCCGGCCACGGTAGCGCCTGGGCATGCGGATGTGCTCGCCCACCGCCAGCGTCACCGGCCGGCCCGAGCGCTGGATCTCCTCGGCGAGCTGCACGCCCGTCGCCGACGCCCCGACCACCAGCACGCCGCCCTCTTCGAGCTGGCCGGGATTGCGGTACTGGTGCGGGGTGAGGCTGGCGATCGCCGCGGGCAGTGCCGCGGCAAGCTGCCGCGGGACGTTCGCGATGTTGCACGCGCCGCTCGCCAGCACCACGGCGCGGCTTTGCCACGCGCTGCGGCTGGTCTGCACGGCGTAGCCCTCCTCCGTACGCCGCACCGAGGTGACCGCGGCGTGCTGGCGCACCGGGGCGGAGATCGCCCAGGCGTAGCGCTCGAGGAAGGCGATCGTCTCCCGCATCGTGCGAAAGCCGTGCGGATCCTCGCCCGAGGCGTCCACGAAGCCCGGCAGGCGGGCCTGCCAGGTCGGCGTGAGCAGCCTGAGCGAGTCCCAGCGCTCGGTCTTCCAGGAGTTCGCCACCTCGCCGCGCTCGAGGACCACGTGGTCGATCGAGCGCTCGGCGAGGCGGCGGCTCATGGCGAGCCCGGCGTGGCCCGCCCCGACGATGACGACGTCGGTGCGCACCGTGCTAGGCGACGCTGACGGTGACGTTGGTGGGGTTGGTGAGGATGTCGTAGACCGCCGAGCGCTTCTGCGACTGCGCGACCAGCGCCTCGATCTCCGCCTTGGTGGCGTCGGCGTCGATCTCGAACTTGACCGTCACGCCGTCGAAGCCGTTGCGCACGTCGCTGTCGATGCCCAGGATCCCCTGGATGTCCATCGAGCCCTCGAGCGTCGCCTTCACCGAGCGCAACTGGATCTTGCGCAGCTGCGCCACCGCCGCCACGCCCGCCGTCAGGCAGCCGGCGAGGCCGGTGAGCACCATCTCCACCGGGGTCGCGCCCTTGTCCTCGGAGGCGAAGATCTCGGGGTGGTCCGTGTCGAAGCTGAACTCCGACTTGTGGCTCTGGTCCTGGCCCAGGCCGAAGAAGCTCTTCATGTTCGTGCGGGTGTGCGTGCCGCCGACCCACCTGCTGGTGGCTTTCCAGTTGAACTTGGCGGCCTCGGGGGCCTTGCTCAGGGCTTCGCGCGCGCCGAGGAGCGCCTCGACGTTCACGCCGTTCTTGACCTGCTTTTCCGCGACTGCGGTCATGGTGTGTTCCCTCCTTTAGGGTTGGATGAGTGTGCAGTTGCTGCGGGAGGGGACTGTAGGCGGGGCGTGTGTTGGCGGGATGTCGCTCCGGGATACCTTTCGTTCCCGGTTTGTTTCAGCGGTGTATCCGGCCTTCGGCCTTCTTCGCCAGCACGCCGTCGCCGTTCAGCTGCGCCACAAAGCCCGCCTTGCGCAGGCGCTGCGCCACTTCATTCGGCACGTCTCGGCCGGTAGTGAGCTTGTTCGGCGAGCCGGTGTAATGGAAGAGCCTGCCCTTTCTCTTCAGCACCCGGGCGAGCCGGTCGTAGAAGGCCTGGGAATACAGCTCGCCGGCGATGCCGAAGCGCGGCGGGTCGTGCAGGACGGCGTCGAACGAGGCATCGGGCATGTTCGCGATGTGCTCGACGATGTCGCCGTGGGTCAGCGTCAGCACGCCGCCGGGTTCCGGCGACCAGGGATTGATCGATCGTAGCCAGATCACGTCGGCGTTCTTCTCGAACGAAAGGACGCTCTTCGCATCTTGCGCCATGCAGCAGGCGGCGAAGTAGCCCAGCCCGCCGCAGGTGTCGAGGATCGCCTTTCCCCTGGGCTGGATCAGGCCGACCTTCCTTTCGGCGTCCGCGTACGGCGAGACGTGCTCGGTGGGCAGCATCTTGATGCCGTCGATCTCGAAGGTCGGCGGGCCCCACTTGGTGGGGACCAGCTTCACCAGCGCGTTGGTGTATCTCTGTGCCGGCTCGAATTTCTCGCCGTCCCAGTAGTAGACCGTCCGGTCCTTGCAGGTCTCGAGCCAGGGGTACTTCGTGCCCAGCCAGGTCCAGCCATCCGGGTGCAGCTCTACAACGGAACTCGACTTTTCGAGGTCAAGCGAGCACTCGAGTGTCCGGGCGCCGGCCTTTGCGGCGGCGCGCAGCGCCTCGTGCACCTCCAGCGTCACGAGCGGAGCCTTCATCGCCAGGCGTCCCCGGCCGACGGCTCCTTGACCAGGTCGATGAAGGCCCTCGTCTTGGCCGGCGGCGGGACCGTGCCGGGATACACGGCAAAGAAGCTGAGCTCCGGCAGCCGATAGTTCGGCAACAGGCGCCTCAGGCGCCCCGCTTCGATATCGGCCTGCACGCTCCATTGCGGCATGGCGGTCACGCCCACGCCCGCCAGAGCCAGCGCCCGCTGGCCGACGCCGGCGGATACGCTGACGGCCCCCTGCATGCGCACCGTCACGGTCTTGCCCGTCCTCGAGCGCATGCGCAGGGTCCACGGCGCCGGCACCCTGCTGTAGGCGATCCATTCATGCGATGCCAGATCCGCGGGCGTCTTCGGGGTGCCCCGTCGCCGCAGATAGGAATCCGCCGCGACCAGGAACAGGTCGAGCTTGCCCAGCATCACGGCGTGCAGCCGCGAATCGCGCAGGAAGCCGACGCGCAACCCCAGGTCGAAGCCGCCCTCGATCAGGTCGACGATCTGGTCCGTCGGGTGGTAGTCGACGCGCACCTGCGGATGGAGGCTGCAGTACCGCGCGATCCACTGCGCGGCCCGCGCCGCGAGGTCCGGCCCGCTGGTCAGCTTCAGCGTGCCCGCGGGACTCGCCTTCGCGGTGCGGGCGCGCTCCACGAGCTGCTGCGCCTGCGCGAGAAACGCCTCGCATTCGCGCAGGAACGCGCCGCCGGCTTCGGTGATCGCCAGCCGGCGCGTGGAGCGCTGCAGGAGCTGGACACCGAGCTCGTGCTCGAGCCGCGCGACCGCCTGGCTGAGCGCGGACTTGGTCATGCCCAGGCGTTGCGCCGCGGCCGTGAACGAGCCCGTCTGCGCCACGGCGACGAACGCCGACCAGCGATCCAGATTGATGCCGCGCGATCTCATATTGTCCAGTTCCGCCGCACAATGAATTATGCGATGCGGGCTTTTTCTGCACAATGGGAATGGCCATCATGGCGCCCGTTCACTTCACGGCGAAGAAAGGAAAGCCCATGGTCGTGCTGCTCGGCGCCAACGGCAACGTCACTTCCAGGCTCGCGCGACTGCTGCTCGCGCAAGGCCATCCGGTGCGCGTCGTAGGACGCGACGCGCGGCGGCTCGAGCCGCTCGCCCGGCTGGGCGCGCAAGCGGCCGTGGGCGAGCTCGGCGATGCCGCGTTCCTCGCCTCCGCACTGCGCGGCGCGAGCGCCGTCTACGCCATGGTGCCGCCCTGCTACGGCGCGCCGGCGCCGATGGCCGAATACGCCCGCCTGGGGGAAGGCATCGCGCGGGCGCTCGCCGCTGCCGGGGCGACGCGCGTCGTCAACCTGAGCGCCATCGGCGCGCATCTCGCGGCCGGCACCGGGCCGATCGTCAACCTGCACCGGCAGGAGCAGCGCTTGAACGCGATTCCGGGATTGAGCGTCGTGCACCTGCGCCCCGGCTACTTCTTCGAGAACCACCTCAACGCCATCGGCATCATCAAGGCCTATGGGGTGTACAGCGACCTGATGGCTGCGCACGTCCCGGTGCCGTCGGTGAGCACGGAGGACATTGCCGCGGTCGCGGCGCGCGAGCTGACCGCGGTCTCGTCGGGCGCGCAAAGTCGCGTGTTGCACCTGCGCACAGCGCAGCTCCATACCGCAGCGCAAGCGGCAGCGATTCTCGGCAGGGCGATTGGCTTGCCCCATCTGCCGTATGTCCAGGCGGAGCCGGCGCAAGCCAAGGCGGGCATGGTGCAATCCGGCATCTCGCCCGCAATGGCCGACCTGGTCGAGGAGATGAATGAGGCGTTCGTGCGGCCCGAGTTCTATGCCGGGATGAATGCCGGCCCGACCGAGATCACGCCGCGGGGCCTCGAGGATTTTGCCGAGACCTTCCGCTCCGCTTTCCAGGGCACCGGGATGCGAGACGCGGCGTAGGGGCGCAGCAGGAGCGCGGTATTCTGCTAGCCTCGGCGTTGAAGGGGGCTGCGATGGCCTTGGCTGCAGAGCAGATCGAGCAGTACCGGCGCGACGGCTACGTCTGCCCGGTGCCCGTCATGTCCGCGTCCGAGGCGTTTGGGCTCCGGCGGCAGCTCGAGGCGGTGGAGGCGCGCCAGGGCGGCAAGCTCGAGCCCGCGCAGCGCAGCCGGGCGTTCCTGCTGTTCAAGTGGCTCGACGACCTGATCCGCGACCCGCGCGTGCTCGACCCGGTCGAGCAGCTCATCGGCCCGGACATCCTGTGCTGGAGCACCATCTTCTGGATCAAGGATGCCGGCTCGAAGAGCTTCGTCGGCTGGCACCAGGACAACACCTACTGGGGCCTGTCATCGCGGAACGTGATCACCGCGTGGTTCGCGATCTCCGATGCGAGCGTCGATGCGGGGTGCATGAAGGTCATGCCCGGCACCCATCAGGGCGAAACCCTCAGGCACGAAGACACCTATCACCAGGACAACATGCTGACCCGCGGGCAGGTGATTCCGGGTTTGGATGAGTCGCGCGCCGTATACATGCCGCTTCGCGCCGGCGAGATGTCCCTGCACAACTACTGCCTCGCCCACGGCTCCGGGCCGAATGTTTCCCCGGATCGGCGTATCGGCGTGTCCATGCATTTCATGCCGCCCGCGACCAAGCAGGTCGTTGGAGCCTGGGATTGCGCTGCGTTGGTTCGGGGAGAGGATCGGATTGGGAATTTCGCCCTGGCGCCCAAGCCCGTTGGGGATTTCGATCCCGAGGCGGTGGCGTTTCATGCCCAGGCGGCGAAGGCGATGCGGGATGTGCTGTATGCGGGGGCGGAGAGGAAGTTGGGGAGGTTGTGAGAGTCGCGAGAAAATCGGACGGCCCAATGCCGGCCAGTCTGTGAGCGGCTCAGCCATCTGGAGCCGTTAGTACATCTGGAGGCGACCATGCCAGACGTATGGACTGCTGTTCGGGACTTGGACCAGGCAACGCAGGAGAGGCTCGTAGACGTTCTGGAAAAGCGCGGCGCCGATGCCCAGCAGCGCGCGATGCGGCGCGCTTTCCTCCACGAGATCCCCTTCCCGCAGGAGGCGCGGGTACTGGACGTCGGGTGCGGGACCGGCGTGCTGACACGGGTGCTCGCCCGCTGGCCGAACGTGGCCTCCGTGGTCGGAGTTGATCCGGCGCCTGCACTACTCGGGAAGGCGCGCGCCGCGGCCGCGGAGATGCCCAATGTGAGGTTTGAAGAAGGCGACGGGCGATCGCTTGCTTTTGAGGACGCGATGTTCGACATCGTCACCTCGGATTCGATGCTGAGCCACGTGCCCGGCCCGGAACAAGCGATCGGGGAAGCCTTCCGTGTCCTTCGGGCGGGCGGTTGCCTCGCCGTTTTCGACGG
>DATFEJ010000262.1:0-5430 GCA_035251235.1 Burkholderiales bacterium | reverse complement strand
GAAGGACGAGCAGCGCAAGCGCTTCCTCGAGCGCATCGACGACCCGGAGAAGAACTGGAAGTTCAGCCCGCGGGACGTCGAGGAGCGCAGGTTCTGGAAGGACTACCGGCGCGCCTACGAGGACTGCCTCGGGGCGACCAGCACGAAGCACGCGCCCTGGTACGTCGTGCCCGCGGACGACAAGCCCAATGCGCGCCTCATCGTCGCCGAGGTGGTCGTGCGCACGCTGGACGCGCTCGACATGGCCTACCCGAAACCCGATCCCGCGCGCCGGCGCGAGCTGCTCGCCCTGCGCCGGCAGCTGGCGCGCGGCGCGAAGGAGACCGGCGCGTGAAGCTCGCGCTCGCCGCCCTCGCGCTCGTCACCTCGAGCGCCCTCGCCGACGACCAGACCGTGCCGCAGCTGTTTCGCGGCATCGGCGCCGAGCAGGGCCAGTGGCGCATGGAGATCCTGGAAGCCGAGGGCCGCGGGCGCACGATCCGCGGCGGCATGGCCATCACCCTGTGCACCGACAACCTGTTCCGCGACGCGCGCGAGCGTGCGTCGCGCCGCGGCCGCGGCGACTGCCAGTTCCGGCTGCTGAAAGACACGCCCGACGAGGCGCTCATGGAGAGCGCATGCCCGGACGGCACGAGCCGCATCTCCATGAAGCGCGAAGGCGCGGGCAGCCTGCTCATGCAGGCCGAGGTCAATGGCCGCCGCGGCGCTTCGACCATGAAGGCGCGCTACACGCACGAGGGCGCGTGCGCCGCGCAAAGCACGACCATGCGCTTCGACAAGGACAGCGAGGCCTGCCGGCAGCTGCGCGCGCAGCTCGCGCAGATGGATCCGGACCAGCAGTGCGCGCGCGCCGCGCAGCGCGCCGATTGCGAGGCGCGCATGCGCGCCGCGGCCGAGCAGATGGCCGCGATGTGCCGCTAGGCCCGCGCTAGGCGGCCTTGATGCGCCGCACCTGCGCGCGGCCCAGGTCGCCCGCCTGGAAGTCGGCGATCGCCTGCTCGATCTCCTCGCGCGTATTCATGACGAACGGGCCGTACTGCACCACCGGCTCGCCGATCGGCCGGCCGGCCAGGAGCAGCACGCGCGCGCCCTGCGGGCCCGCCTCGATGCGCACGGCGTCCCCGCCCGAGAGCAGGCCGGCGGCGCGCGGCGGCAGGGCCACCTTGTGCGCGCCGACGCTCGCCTCGCCCTCGTAGGCATAGAGGAACGCGTTGTAATCGGCAGGCACGCCCGCTTCGAACACCGCGCCGGGCTCGAGGTGCACGTCCCAGTAGTGCGGGTCCGTGGCGCCGCCCTCGACCGCGCCCGCGATGCCGTCGAAGCGCCCGGCGATGACCTTCACCAGCCCCTGCTCGATCGGCACGACCGGGACGCTCGCCGCGGGGATGTCGCGGTAGGCCGGCGGCTTCATCTTGTCCGCCGCCGGCAGGTTCAGCCAGAGCTGGAAGCCGCGCATGCGTCCTTGCGTCTGCTGCGGCATCTCGGAGTGCACGAGGCCGCGCGCGGCCGTCATCCACTGCACGTCGCCCGGGCCGAGGTCGCCGGTGTTGCCGCCGCTGTCCTTGTGCTGCATGCGGCCGTCCAGCATGTAGGTCACGGTCTCGAAGCCGCGGTGCGGGTGCGACGGGAAGCCCGCGAGGTAGTCGTTCGGGTCGTCGGAATAGAACTCGTCCAGCATCAGGAACGGGTCGAGGCGCGCGAGCTGGCTCGCACCGAGCGAGCGGCGCAGCTTCACCCCCGCGCCGTCGGAAGCCGGAATCGAGGGGATGACGCGCTTGAGCGTGCGGGTGGTCATCGGCAAAGGCGCCATTTTAGGCCGCCCGCGCGGTGGAAAGGATCATGGACTGTAAGGTTCGGCGCGCTCCGGCGAGCGACCGGGTCTTCGCCTGTTCGCCGATCGCCAGGCCCTCGGCGTACACGAACTCGACATCGGACAGGCCGACAAACGCGAGGAAGTCGCGCACGTAGGCGGTCTGGGTGTCCTTCGGCGTGCCGGCGTACAGCCCGCCGCGCGCCGCGAACACGTAGGCCCGCTTGCCCGTCAGCAGCCCGACCGCCCCCTTCTCCGTGTAGCGGAAGGTCACGCCCGCGCGCGCCACGTGGTCGAAGTACGCCTTCAGCTGCGAAGGGATGCCGAAGTTGTACATCGGCAGCCCGAGCACGATCGTGTCGGCCTGCCGCAGCTCCTCGACCAGCATATCGGCATAGGCGAGGACCGCGCGCTGCTCCGCGGTGCGCGATTCCGGCTTGGACAGGAACGCGCCGAAGCGCGCTGCGTCCAGGTGGGGGACCGGGTCGCGCGCGAGGTCGCGAGCGATGACGCGCGCGCGCGGGATGCGGGCGACGAACTCCGCCGCCAGGCGGCTCGACTGGCCGTCGTCGCCGAAGATGCTGGTATTCAGGTGCAGGATGGTTTGCATGGCTCTCACTCCTATCGTTGCGCAGTTGGGTGAAGCCATTCTTGTATTGAATACTTAGATAGAAAAGCAGAAAATACTGCTACATCCAATCTACTTATTAGATACTAATGGCAGACCCGAGAATCACCCTGGACCAGTGGAACACACTCGTTTCTGTCGTTGAATCAGGGAGTTACTCAAAAGCAGGCGAGCGCCTGCACAAGAGTCAGTCAACGCTCACCTACTTCATCAAGAAGATGGAGTCGGACCTGGGGGTGAAAGTCTTCGAGCTGCGCGGCCGCAAGGCCGCGCTGACGCCCACGGGCGAGCTGCTCTACCGCCGCGGCAAGGTCCTGGTCGAGGAGGCGGCGCGCCTGGAACATGCGGCCACCGAGCTCGGCAAGGGCTGGGAGCCCGAGATCCGCATCGCCGTGGACATCCTCTTTCCGACCTGGCTGCTGCTCAAATGCTTCGCCGAGTTCGGCGCCGAGCGCCCGGAGACGCACCTGGAGCTCTACGAGACGGTGCTCGGCGGCACGGAGGAGGCGCTCGCGCAGCGCCGCGTCGCCTTCGCCATCGGCACCGGCGTGCCGCAGGGCTTCGTCGGCGACATCCTGATGCCGGTGCGCACGGTGTGCATGGCCGCGCCCTCGCATCCGCTGCATGGCCTCGGCCGCGAGCTGACGCTCGAGGACCTGCGCCCGCACCGCCACGTGGTGATCCGCGACTCGGGCGAGGCGCGCGCGCGCTCGGCGGGCTGGCTGAACGAGCTGCGCCTCACCGTTTCCAACAAGGCGACCGCCATCCACGCGGTCGCCACCGGCATGGGCTACGCCTGGTACCCGGAGGACAGCGTGCGCGGCGAGCTCGAGCGCGGCGCGCTCAAGCCCCTGCCGCTGCGCGAGGGCGCGGAGAAGTCGGGCACGCTGTACCTCGTCTTCGCCGACCGCGAGGCGGCCGGGCCGGGCACGCTGCGCCTCGCGGACCTCATCCGCGCGGCGGTCGCGCGCGAGTGCCTGGCCGCTACACCAGGCGCGAGAGGATGAGCAACACGCCGGCGATCGACACGAGCCAGGACGCGGTGCGCAGGTACACGAAGCCGCCGACATAGCAAACGGCGTAGGCCACGCGCCCCCAGAAGAACAGCTGCGCGCCCAGGAGCGTCGTCGCGTCCGTCGCGCCCGCGGCCACCACCGCGAGCACCACCGCGGCGAACAGCACGAGGTTCTGCGCCATGTTGATGTTGGCGCGCACCGCCCGCCCAGCCCAGCCCGCGAGCTCGGGCAGGTTCTCGCGGTTGCGGAACGCGGTCATGAGGCCCTTCTGGCTCACGAGCGCCAACACGGACATCACCATGTGCACGATGGCGAGCGCCACCGACCATGCGAGAAGCGTCAGTTCCGGTTTCATGAATCCCCCTTGGGCGAGGCTGCGGTTAGGCTGCCAACAACTGCGGCGCCTACGGTATTCCTGCCGCGGGCCGTTGACCAGGGTGTTCGGGTAGTCTTTGCGCATGCCTGCTGCAGTGCGAAAGATCATCCACCTCGACATGGACGCGTTCTACGCGTCGGTGGAGCAGCGCGACGACCCGTCGCTGAAAGGCAAGCCGGTTGCGGTGGGCGGCTCGCCGCAGGGCCGGGGCGTGGTCGCCGCGTGCAGCTACGAGGCGAGGAAGTTCGGCGTGCGCTCGGCGATGCCCATGGCGCGCGCGCTGCGCCTGTGCCCGCAGCTCGAGATCGTGCCGCCCGACTTCGCCAGGTACAAGGCCGCCTCCCAGCAGGTGATGGCGATCCTGCGGTCGGTTACGCCGCTCGTCGAGCCTCTGTCGCTCGACGAGGCCTACCTCGACGTCACCGAGAATGCACTGCGCCAGCCGCTCGCCATGGAGGTGGCGAAATACCTGAAGCAGCGCATCCTCGAGCAGACCGCGCTCACCGCTTCGGCCGGCGTCGCGCCCAACAAGTTCCTCGCCAAGATCGCCTCGGGGTGGAAGAAGCCCGACGGCCTCACGGTGATCGCGCCCGAGCGCATGGAAGCCTTCCTGCAGAAGCTGCCCGTGGAGGCGCTGTGGGGCGTCGGGCCGGTGACGGCGAAGAAGCTGCGCGCCATCGGCATCGAAAAGCTCGTCGACGTGCGCGCCGCGGACGAGGAACGGCTGAAAAAGACCGTCGGCAGCCTGGCCGACTGGCTGCGGCGGCTCTCATACGGCGACGATCCGCGCGAGGTGAAGCCCGACCGGCCGTGGAAGTCGATTTCCTGCGAGGACACCTATCCCGAGGATCTCGTCAGCCTGCAGGAGATGCGCGCGGAGATCGCGCGCCTTGCGAAGCGCACGGCGGCATCGCTGGAGAGGAAAGGCCTCGTCGCGCGCACGGTGACCATCAAGGTGCGCTATGCGGACTTCACCACCGTGACGCGCAGCCACACGGAGGAGCCGGCGACGCGCGATGCCGCGCACATCGCGGAGCGCGCGCTCCTGCTATTGCAGCGCACCGACGCGGGCAGGCGCAGCGTGCGCCTGCTTGGCGTCGGCGTGCACGGGCTGGCCGCCGCGGCCTAGAATCGCGCCATGGCGCTCGAGTTCCGCCCCCTGCACCCGCTGCTCGCCGCCGAGGCCGGCCCGATCGACCTGCGCCGCGTCGCCGACCGCGCGACGCTGGAGGAGATTCGCGCCGGCATGGACCGCTACGCGGTGCTCGTGTTCCGCAACCAGCAGCTCGAGGGCGGCGAGCAGCTCGCCTTCGCCGAGCGCTTCGACGGCCGGTTGCACGCGAAGACCGGCGCCGCCGTGCTCGGCAAGAACCGCCTTGGCAACGAGGCGCTCACCGACATCTCCAACGTGGACGAGACCGGCGGCTTGTTGTCCGCCGGCGACCGCCGGCGCATGTACGCGCTCGGCAACCGCTTGTGGCACACCGACGCCTCCTTCGAGGACCCGCCGGGACGGTACTCGATGCTGCACGCGAAGGTCGTGCCACCCGTGGCTGCCGACACCGAGTTTGCCGACATGCGCGCCGCCTACGACGCGCTC